>JALONF010000298.1 GCA_025455085.1 Ignavibacteriaceae bacterium | reverse complement strand
ATTCGTCAGTAATGTATTTGCAGCAGGTGAATCTGATTTCCCTCCGAATTATTATGATACTGTTGCACTACTTTTACTTTTAATTATTGTGATTAGTTTGCTCAGTATAATTTATTACGAAGGCAAACCAAAGGCTGTTAAAGAAAAGAAAGCATCGATAATATCAAAATTGAGTCAGATACTTACCAAATCCACACCGATCGAAAAAGAAAAGGATATAATGTTCGATCATGACTTCGATGGAATCAAGGAACTCGACAGCAAAATTCCACCTTGGTTTTCATGGCTTTTCATTATCACAATTATTTTCGCAGCGTATTATATGATTGATTATCATATAATCGGATCGGGTCAGGTACAGTACGAGGAGTATTCTCAGGAAGTTCAAATCGCATCACTTGAAAGAGAAGCATTAATTAAATCCGGTGCTTTTGTAAATGAAGAAACAGTAACACTGTTAACAGACGCTTCTGGATTATCATCAGGCAAAGCAATATTTGAAACAAATTGTATTGCTTGTCATGCTGCTGATGGCGGAGGAATAGTTGGTCCTAATCTAACTGATGATTACTGGATACATGGCGGCGGGATAAAAAATGTTTTCAAAGTGATTAAATACGGCGTTGTTGAAAAAGGTATGATAGCATGGCAGACACAGCTCAATCCAAATCAAATGCAGGAAGTGGCGAGCTATGTGTTAAGTCTCCACGGAACTACTCCCGCAGCTCCAAAGCAGCCCGAAGGAGAAATCTGGGTGGAAGAAAAGACTGAATAACGATTGACGACTATTGATTTAAGATAACTTATGTCATTCCGGCGATACCGACTTCAGTCGGGAGAGGCCGGAATCTGAATCCTAATAATAATCCTCAGATTCTGAACAACCTGCCTGCCGGACAGGCAGGGTCAGGATGACTGAACTCTTTTATAATACAGGTTATGAACGAAGACATACTAGAACAGCAGCTATACGATGAGGAAGCCGAAACATTCCGCAATCAATTAGCTACTGTTACTAACGAGGGGAAAAGAAAATGGGTCTATCCTAAAAAACCGACGGGAAGATTCCATCGCGCAAGAATAATAGTATCTGCTATATTACTTCTGATCCTGGTTCTCACTCCTTTCATAAAAGTTAATGGTCAACCCTTCATGCTCTTTGATTTCCTTAACAGGAAGTTTATCCTCTTCGGAATTCTTTTCGGTCCGCACGATTTTCATCTGTTGGTTATTGCAATGATCTCACTGATAGTATTTGTAATTCTTTTCACGGCTGTATTCGGAAGAATTTTCTGTGGATGGGCTTGCCCACAGACAATTTTTATGGAAATGGTCTTTCGTAAAATAGAATACTGGATTGAAGGTGATTCAAAAGATCAACGCAAATTGAAATCAGCATCCTGGACAGGAAACAAGTTTGTCAAAAAGCTTACGAAGCAAGTAATCTTTTTTGCGATTGCATTTTTCATCTCAAACATATTTCTCTCATACATCATCGGTATCGATGAGTTAATTAAGATAATAACTGATCCGCCATCTGAACATCTGCAGGGATTATTTGCAATCACGGTTTTCTCTGGAATATTTTATTTTGTCTTTTCAAATTTCAGAGAGCAGGCTTGCACAATAGTTTGTCCGTATGGAAGATTACAGGGAGTTTTACTTGACAGAGATTCAATTGTGATTGCCTATGATAACGTTCGCGGCGAACCAAGAAAAAAGTTTAAGAAAGATGAAGGATGGGAAAACCGCGGCGACTGTATTGAATGTTATCAGTGTGTGGAAGTTTGTCCAACTGGAATTGATATCCGTAACGGAATTCAGCTTGAGTGTGTAAACTGTACCGCCTGCATAGACGCCTGTGATGATATTATGGATAAAATTAAAAGACCGAGAGGATTGGTTCGTTATGCTTCGTTGAATTCGATACAGAATAAGGCTAAATGGAGATTTACTCCGCGAGCAATTGGTTACTCTGCTTTGCTGACTGTACTCTTAACAGTTTTAGTTATTCTCATGTTAAACAGAACTGATTTCAGTGTAACAGTTTTAAGAACTGCCGGACTTCTTTTCCAGGAACAACCGAATGATATGGTAAGCAACCTCTACGATTTGAATATGGTCAATAAAACCTTCAATGACATCCCAGTAACTCTAAAACTAGAGAATATTGATGGCGAGCTTAAGCTTGTCGGTAATGAAATAGTAATGAAACCGCAAGGAAACATTGATGCTAAGTTTTTAGTTCTGCTTCCGAAAAATGAATTGAGCAAAATGAGCACGCAGATTGATATTGGTATTTATCACGGGGATAAATTAATTAAGAAAGTTACAACATCGTTTTTAGCTCCGATGAAAAAGAAAGATGAGTGAAAAGATGAAAGCAAAATTCAACTGGGGTACGGGAATACTTATCGGAATAATTGTCTTTGTTGTTATCAGCATTACGATGACAGTTATATTTATGACACAGGATGTTAGTCTGGTTTCCGATAATTATTACGAAAAATCTCTCAGCTACCAGGATGAAATTGATAAGCAGAGCAGAACCAATTCACTTGATGAAGAAGTGACAATTAATTTTAATGGACAAATAATTAATATTTTATTCCCGGTTGAATATCTGAATGGTAACCTTTCGGGAGAAATTTATTTTTATCGGCCATCAGATTCAAAATTGGATTTTAAAATGCCATTGGATTTGAATGAAGAAGGAAATCAAATGATACTTGTTAAAAATTTCGAGAAAGGTTTTTGGCGAGTGAAGTTGAACTGGACAATGGATGGGGATGGGTATTATAATGAAAGAGCGATAAATGTTGAATGAACCAATTTGAACTCATCTTCTCTTACAAAGAGAAGGGGAGTTAAAATCATTCGAGAGCGCACATAACAGTCTATATGAAAAATGAGTCTAAATATTAAACGTAAGTTAGTTGAAGTTGCGAAGGTTGTCTGTAGAGAGTTAAGAAGGAATGAAACTGAAGCTGAAAAATTATTATGGAAAGCAATCAGAGATAGAAATTTAAAAGGAAAGAAGTTTTACAGGCAGCATCCAATCTTTTACGATATCACAGGTAAGGAAACCTTTTTTGTTGCAGATTTCTATTGTTTCTCTGAGAAATTAATTATTGAGCTTGACGGAAAATATCATAGATATAGATTAAAAGAAGACAAAAGACGAACTGAAATTTTAGATTTGATAGGATTAAGAATCATCCGGTTTAATAATGAAGAAGTTATGAACAATTTGGATAATGTTTTACTGAAAATAGAAAAATCCCTCTCTTTGTAAGAGAGGGATTTAGGGTGAGTTTCGTTTTAATTAAATGGATAATAAATGTCACCAGAAATATTAGCAGCATTTTT
>JALONF010000297.1 GCA_025455085.1 Ignavibacteriaceae bacterium | reverse complement strand
GAAGCTTATTAAATATTAAGGTGTATTTATGAAATATATTTTTATAATCATCACATTTATGACCACATTCCTTGCAATTCAACTTGTTCAAGCACAGGATATACAGATATTGACTCACGGAATGACTAAATACGAATCTATCGGCACGACAGATATTGACATTTATTTTGAAGTGGTCAATTTGTCCGCAGACACTCAAATAGTCTTTGAAGTTAGAACGATTGAAAATTTACCATCGGGATGGTCATCATCGTTGTGCTTTGGTGAATTATGCTTTGCACCATTTATAGATAGTGTTGCAACAACACCGGAATTTCAAACACCAGCAGTAGGACCTGGAGATACTCTTGAAACTTCAATTCATGTATATCCTGACCCGTCTGTTATAGGTACAGGATATATACAGATTGAGGTTGGAACATTTAGTAATCCCGGGCTAAGATATGTTCTTAACTTTACAGCAACCACCGATCCTTCAGTTGGAGTTAAAGAAGTTGATTTCCTAAACTCATATTATCTTTTTCAGAATTACCCTAATCCGTTTAATCCATCAACAAGAATCAATTATAATGTTGGAGAACCCGGATTGGTTCAGTTAAAGGTTTATAATGTTTTAGGAGTTGAAGTTACTCAAGCGGCGTGTATTTTTATTCTTTGTCAGTCAACAACTTCACACAAACCCGAAAAATGATCCTGGAGAAATAAATGAAAGCACTAACAATTTTTCTTTTACTCGTTATACTTTCTTTCCCCGCTTTATCACAGGGTGAATCGGATGGCATACGCAAAGGACCGAATTTTAAAGTAGAAAATCTTGATGGTGAAATAGTCGAACTAAACAATGAAGTTGGTGAAGGTCCTATATTGCTCAGCTTTTGGGCAACCTGGTGCAAGCCCTGCATTGAAGAGCTTGCTGAATACAAAAAGATCTATAAGGATTACAAGGACAAAGGTTTTAAAATGTTTGCCATCTCAACTGATGATGAAAGAACGGTTGCCAAAGTTAAACCGTTTGTTAAATCCAAAGGATTTGATTTTCCTGTATTGCTGGATACTAACTCGGATATCTCAAGATTATACTATGCACAGTCGGTTCCTTATTCGGTTATACTGGATAAAAAGGGGATGATAATTTATTCTCATCTTGGCTATATGAAAGGTGATGAAGCAAAAGTTAAAGAAATTATTTCATCCGAAATAAATAAATAAGTTTAGCCCCCCGGATGTTTGCCGGGGGTTTTTTATTATAACTACTTTCTGTAATGTAATTTTTTGCAAACAATATGCAAAGTGCTATTCAGTAATTCATCAAAAAAATCTCTGTCTGAATAAAATGAAAATAAATTTTACTCTATTATTCAACTCTTTAACAATAATTCTATTTTTTATAACTGCCTCACCGACTCTTGCACAGGATGAATCGTCCGGGCTTACCTGGCCGCAGGGATTGGGATTAGCAAACCGCCTTGAGTATTCATATAATGTTGAAGACGAAACTGAAATATTAGAAAACTGGCTTAACCTTGACTACTCACTCGGTATGTTCTCTACAGGATTAAGGTTTGAGGTTTTTCAGCCCAACGATCCCGATCCGTCAATCAGTCGTGGAAAAGAAAAATATGCAGGTGTGGATTTTCTGTACTTTAAAGCTGATATCGGAGAACGAAGTGAAGGTTTAGAAATTATCGGTGGAAATTATTATACGCTGTTCGGCAGGGGAATGGTTCTTAAGAGTTATGAAGACCGAGCAATAAGAATCGATAATAATTTGTTGGGTTTAAGAGTAGCGGGAAAGTATGCTGGGTTTGTTCTAACAGGTCTCACAGGAACAGCAGCAAATTCAAATAACGAAAGACTTGACATACTCCATGCAGCAGACCTGGAATACCGTGGATGGAAACCTCTAAAAGCCGGTCTGTCGGTTGCATCAAATCTACCGCCTTCGGATGATGCAGCGAGAACAACCCTTGCATCATTGAGACTACTTCCAAGCTTTTGGGACATTGATATTTATGGAGAATACACAGCCAAGTTCAATGAAGACATAAAGCAAGATAAATTGAATGGATCCGAATCCATAGTTGGTCAGGGTTTTTACGGTAACTTAAATTTTTATCTTGGCTCACTTTCTCTGCTCGGTGAATATAAATATTACGATAACATAGCTTTCACTTCCGAGGATGGAACAATCTTTTATAACACACCTCCGTCTGTAAGGCTTGAGTATACGTACGTTCTTCCAAACAGGCACCCATCTCCGTTGAACCAGGCAAATGAACAAGGTTTTCAGATTGCTGCAGGCTATGATTTGAGTGACGATACTTATTTAACAGGTGCATACACTCAAACAAAGACTCTGCCATCAAGTTCATACTACCAGAGAGTAAATAATATAAATATTCCAATCAGTACACAGTTAGAAGAAATATATGTAACCGGTCAGCAGGACTGGAGCGAAAGTCTAACCACAATCTTAGCATTTGCTTATAATGAAGAGCTCGCAACCAACACAAAAAATATCACACCAATACTTGAAAATAGATTTTACTTTGGCGATGTTAATACAATAAAAGTAGTTCTCGAGCATCAGCATGTAACAGATAGAACAACCACAGAAGAATATTATTCGGATGTACTTAATATTGAATATTTAAGATCTCCGAGTTTTAGTATTGCAGTCGTTGCTGAACTACAAACTAAAGAGCCGGAGCCAGACAAAACAGTAAGAAAGTTTTGGGGATTTGTTCAAGCTGGTTATAAAATTGGAGGACATTCAGATATAAGTTTACTAGTAGGAACGCGTCAGGCTGGTAATATATGTATCGGTGGTGTCTGCAGATACGAACCGGCATTTCAAGGTGTTGAATTAAAATTATTAACAAGGTTATAGCCCGAATATTTAAGAATGCACGTGAAAATTGTTGATATGGCCAAATTTTGTATAAGTAGATATTTAAAAAAAAAGTTGATTTTATTAATAATTTTTGTAAGGTTACATCCGACATTTAAAATTCTTCTAAAAAACGGAGGTTTATGACAGATCTTTACACTTTCCTTAACACTAATGTGTCTTTTTCTTTATCAATTCACGGGTTGTCATGATTTTCTGCCGGTTTTGTCCGTCGGTGGAAATTCGCAAATTAATGCCCACGTTTAAATTAAACTGTTATTCGTGCAGGCGCGTAAAATAATTTTTTAATTAATATCATCAGGACTAAAAAATGAAATCATTAATTCAATCAACATTATCCAATAATTTAGGAGAGAGAAATGATTAAACGAATCACTATGTTGCTGCTGTTTTTATCGTTACCATCTCTGCTGTTGGCGCAAGGTAGAATTAAAGGAAAGGTAACCGACCTTGAATCGGGTGAACCTCTTATAGGTGCAAACGTTCTTGTTGTCGGAACCTCCTACGGTGCAGCCACAGATGTTAACGGTGAATACTTAATTATTAACCTTTCGGCAGGAACCGTTGAGGTTAAGTGCTCCTACATCGGGTATCAGACAATTACTCAATCTGATGTACGAGTAACTACAGGCTTAACTAACGAACTCAATTTTCAATTGCCTGCTGAAGGAGTTTCAGTTGCAGATGTTATTGTTACTGCTGAAAGACCTCTGATTCAGAAAGATAACACTAACAAAATCAGAACTACAACAAGCGATGATATAGATGTTCTGCCCGTTCGAGGTGTAGATAATATTATATCTCTTACCGCAGGTGTTGTTCAGGAAGCAGATGCAATTTTTATCAGAGGCGGCAGACAGGATGAAGTCGGCTTCTATCTGGAAGGCGCAAACATTAAAAATCCTGAACTCGGCGGTCGTGCAGTAACAATACCACAGGATGCGCTCGAGGAAATTCAGGTGCAGGCTGGCGGTTATACAGCAGAATATGGCGGCGCTAATTCCGGTATTATTCGTCAGCAATTAAAAAGCGGCGCTAATCAATTCAATGCAAGTTTTGAATACATAACTGATAACATCACCTTCAAAA
>JALONF010000039.1 GCA_025455085.1 Ignavibacteriaceae bacterium | reverse complement strand
ATAATGGAAAATTAGGAATACCTTTTATAAATGTGAATTTATGATTGAACTAATTTAACAGTTACTAAAATGCTTATCAGAACAAAAATACTTTTCCCCATTTTAATGCAGATGATTCTCTGTTTCAACCTTTCTGCACAAACCGATTCCATTGAACGTGCAGGCATTGAACTCTTCCCTATTCTCAGCTACGATACTGATGCAGGATTTGGATATGGTGCAAAAGCATTCTTCTACGATCAGTTGAATAACAGAGAAAGTTTTGACATCATTCTCTTCAACAGCACCAAAGGAGAGCAGTGGTATAAGTTTGTCTTCTCAACTCCGGACTTTGAAAGCCGGCAAGGAACTGAGTTCCCTCTCGCATTAGATGCCACTTTCGAATACGATAAATGGAAGAACTATAACTTGTACTATTATAACCTTGAGGTTGAAGGAATAAACTATGCTGATGAACAAGTTGAGCTCAAAGACCAATGTATTTATGAATTATTGGAAGCAAATATTTTTCTTAACCGTGCTTTCAGAAAAGATCTTACCGGTTCCTTTGGATTAAAATTTAAATCTACAAGCACTTATGATTACAGAAGAGATACAATATTAACTTCTCCGGAAAATGTTGAGAATAAATATCAGGAAGCACCTTCAGTAAAATATTTATCGGCAAACCTTAATGCTAAATGGGATACTCGGAAAGAACTTGATACTTGCCAGCAGAGCGGTGGAACAGGTTTTAATCGCAGGATCCGAGTCATCACAATTTTTGGCAATCCCTGTCGGCGGCAGCAGTACTCTGCGTGGTGTTCCGATGGATAAATTCAGATTCTACTCGGAGTTCCTGCTTAACAACGAATTGAGATTTCCTATCTGGTGGCGATTTGGTGGAATAGCTGGTCTGGATATCGGATACGGCTCGAATAAAGATCTATACCCGGAAGATACAATTGACTGGATAGTTAATCCTGTTGTTGGTCTTCGTTTCTTTATGGACAATTTTATTGTTCGTGCTGATGTTGGCTACTATGATGGTGATATTGGCTTCTATTTGAACTTTGGACATATCTATTAATTTACTTTTCCTGCTTCTAACCTATTGACAAGCAGATATAAATGGACTATTTTATCCGATAAACATCTATTCTCTAAGGAAAGGCTTTTAGATTTAACTAATCTTCACCTCCACTCCTCTCACTGCTCTGTTCTCCTTAGACCTGGATGCAGTTCTTAATTGCGAGTTCTGTGTTTATGTCGAGATGGCGATTCTTAATACTAATAGATTGATGATAATGAATAATTGGCTGTGATCTAATTTTTACAATTGTCTGACAATTTTATGACAATTGCTAAGTGGTAATTTTTTAGTATTGCTCAGAGTTTATAAAACTTAACTGTTAATCTCAGGCAACTGGATAAAGTTAACTTGATATAAAGCAAACGATTTTGATGAGATGAATCATAAAATTTTCACAGGAGGCTAAAATGAAAAATTTAATTGTAATAATAATTCTATTCACATTATTTCAGTCGAATGTTCTCCCACAGGAAGAATGGTTCTGGCAGAATCCTTTACCGCAGGGGAATGCGTTATTTGATTTAAGTTTTTTTGATATGAATAGCGTCATTATATCAGGTAACAGTGCAGTGCTTAAGTCTTCTGATGGAGGAGACACATGGAGTACAAAAACATTTATAGATACAGATATTTGGTACCTCTCGATTTCAACTGTGGGTACAAATCTATGCTGGGCATTAGGGTTAAATTGGAATACATTTTCGAATCAGCTAATTAAGTCTAACGATGGCGGAGAATCCTGGCAAACACTATCAACAGGTTCTAATGAATGAATGAGTTCCATATTTTTTATAGATCCTAATAATGGATGGAGCATTGGAACAAATGGAACAATAATGCATACAACTAATGGCGGGGATAATTGGTCTAACCAAACTAGCGGAGTCACAGAACAACTAAACTGCGTTTTCTTTATTGATAATTCAAATGGATGGGCTATTGGAAATGCTGGTAAAATCCTGAACACAACTAATGGTGGTACAACCTGGCAACAGCAAGTAAGCGGCATAACAAACACTCTATACGGCGTTTTTTTTACTAGTCAAGATATAGGCTGGGTTGCAGGATCGTCTGGGACGATTCTAAATACTACTGATGGTGGAGTAAACTGGACACCTCAGACAAGTGGTACATTTAGCAGTCTAAGAAAGATTCAATTCACTGATATTAATAATGGTTGGGTAAATTCAACAAATGAGCTGTTGCATACTACTAATGGCGGTGTAGATTGGATAGTAAACTATGAGGGAAATCAGACTGATGAATTTTTGTCAATTAAATTTTTTAATAATGATCTAGGAATAATTGTTGGCCACGATGGTATTTTAAGAAGAACAACAGATGGTGGAGAAAATTGGGAAGATTTACTCAAAGGAACTACCAACGAGTTATTAAGTGTGTATTTTACTGATCCTAATATCGGCTATGCAGTAGGAGGCGGAAATAGCGGTAATGCTGAAAGTGTAATTCTTAAAACAACTAATGGTGGAGGTGATTGGTTTTCTCTTGTCTCTCCGATCGCTGGGACTTATAGGTCTGTGCATTTCATTGATACTAATAATGGTTGGATTGCTGGAGGTTATTATACTTCTGAAAATGTAATGATTAAGACCTCTGATGGTGGCAACAACTGGACAATTCAAAACACAGGAACCACAAACAGTTTGAATACTGTGTTTTTTATTAATGAAAATATCGGATGGTCTGCAGGTTATGAGGGGACAATAATAAAAACTACAAACGGTGGCGATGTATGGTTTCCGCAATCAAGTGGAACAAATAATGAGTTGAATGACCTTCATTTCGTTGATGAAAACAATGGTTGGATTGTTGGATGGGCTGGTTTGATATTAAAAACTACTAATGGTGGATTAGTATGGTCTATCTTAAATTCTAGTACAACAGAAACACTGAATTCAGTTCAGTTCATAAATCAAGATGTCGGCTTTGTTGTTGGTGGGCATGGAACAATACTTAAAACAACAAATAGTGGTACTAGCTGGATTATTCAACCGAGCGGGACAACCAGAGGTTTATACTCTTGCACATTTATGAATGAAAATACGGGTTGGATTGTGGGGAATAATGGAATTTTATTAACCTTCAATGGTGGAATTTGGGAGGTTTCTCAATCAATCTCACAACACAGCTTATATTCCTGTTATTCTTTAAGTGAAGATAGAGTATGGGCCGTTGGTGGTAACGGAACTATTATTCACAATCAAATAATTACTGGTGTTGAGGAGCAGGATCAAAGCCATACTGTTCCCGATGAATATTTTCTTTCCCAAAACTACCCCAACCCATTCAATCCAAGTACGAAGATCAGTTGGCAATCTCCAGTAGGCAGTTTGCAAACTTTAAAGATTTACGATGTGCTTGGTAATGAAGTCGCAACTCTTGTTGATGAATACAAGCCAGCAGGTAGTTATGAGGTTGAATGGGATGCGAGAAATTATCCAAGCGGTGTTTATTTCTATCAACTAGAAGCAGCAGAATTTATTCAAACTAAGAAATTAATTCTTATGAAATAAGAAAGGAGAAAAATGAAATCTATAAATAATATTTTTTTAGGATTATTTCTTTTTACAAATACTTATGCCCAATGGTTTTGGCAAAATCCTCTGCCACAGGGGAATAATCTTTATTCCGTTCATTTTGTGAATAGTACTATTGGTTGGGCAGTCGGTCCAAACGGAACTATTTTAAAAACTACAAACGGAGGAATTAATTGGATTCAACAACTAAATAATAATGATCACAGTTTTTATGATGTTTATTTTATTGATGAAGATGTTGGTTTTGTTGTTGGTATTAATGGTATAATATTAAGGACAACAAACGGGGGTGTTAACTGGGAATCACAAACAACCGGGACAATTAATGTACTGAATTCAGTTTTTTTTAGTAACCAAGATATTGGATGGTCAAGTGGATTTTTAGGAACAATATTAAAAACAACTAATAAGGGTGTCAGTTGGATGAATCAGAATAGTGGTACATCCAATTCGCTCCATTCAGTTTTCTTTATTGACGAAAATATAGGATGGGCTGTTGGAAGCAGTGGAACAATCCTATATACCACTAACGGCGGCACAAATTGGATTTCTCAGTCAAGTGGTTCTTACAATGATATATTTTCAGTTTCATTTGTAAGTAACAATGTCGGATGGGCTGTTGGTTATGGATTGATTTTAAAAACAACTAATGGCGGTACGAGCTGGGAAAATCATCCAAATGGAAATTCACATTATTTATTATCGGTAGATTTTATTGATGAATTCAACGGTGTTGCTGTCGGTATTCAAGGTTCCATAATCAAAACATCTGATGGTGGTGTTACTTGGGATAATATCCAATCGAATAACTTAAACTGGTTTTATAAGATTCAATTCGCAAATAATAGCATCGGATGGATTGTTGGAGACTTTGGTACCATTCTAACAACAAACAATGGTGGGATAAACTGGATTCCCATTTCCCAAGGACAAACGAATGCATTGTATTCATCAAGCTTCACAGATATTAATAATGGCTGGTCAGTTGGTGCCGAAGGAACTATTCTTCATACTACAAACGGAGGATATGAATGGCATTTGCAAAATGCTAATACTTCCGACTATTTAAATTCTGTTTTCTTTATTGATAATACAAATGGATGGGTTACAGCTGGAATAAAAATTTTGAAAACCACTAATGGTGGAAATAATTGGATTGCATACTCAAGTAATTCATTTAATGAATTATATTCAATATTTTTTGTCAATAATCAGTTAGGTTGGGCTGTGGGTTATGGGGGTACAATAGTTAACACAACTAATGGCGGATTAAGTTGGTTTTCACAATCAAGTGGTGTTGTTAATTCGCTCTATTCTATTTGTTTTGTAAGTAATTCAATCGGCTGGACAATAGGATCTGGCGGAAAAATATTAAAGACATCGAATGGAGGGAACAACTGGGTTTCCCAAACCAGTGGAACAAATGAATTACTTCATAGTACCTACTTTGTTGATAGTAATACTGGCTGGGCAGTAGGCGAGTTAGGATTAATTTTAAAGACTACAAATGGTGGAAATAATTGGCTATCCCAATCAAGCGGCACAATGAATGGATTATACTCAGTTAATTTTATTGATCAAAATTCCGGTTGGATAGCTGGCTGGTATGGTACGATTTTGAATACATCTAATGGAGGAACAACCTGGGTGCATCAAGAAAGCCCAACAATAAATTGGCTTGGAACAATAAAATTTATAGATAATAATAATGGTTGGATTGTTGGTGAAGGTGGCACCATTCTTAAAACCACAAATGGCGGTTTTACATTCATTGAAGATAAAAATGAATTACCTCAACCTGATAACTTCGTTCTCTATCAAAACTTCCCCAACCCATTCAACCCAAGCACAAAGATCAGCTGGCAGTCGCCAGTAGGCAGTTGGCAAACTTTAAAGATATACGATGTTCTCGGTAACGAACTTGCAACTCTTGTTGATGAATACAAACCGGCAGGCACTTACGAAGTTGAGTGGGATGCGAGTGGTTTTCCAAGTGGAGTTTCCGCCAAAGGCGGATACGCCTCTGGCATATATTTCTATCAACTGCGAACAAAAGATTTTGTTGAGACTAAAAAAATGATTTTGCTTAGATAAATTTTGATTAATGATCATTTTTAAAAATATTTTTAAAGGAGACGTTATGAAAAAAATGATGCTTGATATTCTGATCATTGCAATGATAAACCTCGTCGGCTGTTATTACCAGGAACAGATGAGCCCAGCTAATTACGACTTTGCGGAAGATTCAGATATTCAAGTAACTACCAAAGACACTGTATACAACTTAAAGGCAACTGATTACTATTATTACAATGATTCACTTTTTGTCAGAGCATCACAAAATTTAAACAAGCAAACAAAATTTAAATATCAAGTAGTAATTCCTGCAGAAGATATTCAGAAATTAGAAACAAAAAGAGCGGATGTAGGTGGAACAATGATAATAATTGGCGTTCTTGCTTTAGTCACATTAGGGATTGCATTTTTGGTCAGTTTATCAAATATGGATTAGCATATAAGACTTAAATAATAAAAACCAATTTATAAATATTTAATCGGTGAAAGATGAATAAACAAATTTTACTTTCTGCTATCTATATTATTATGGTCTTAGTACCCTATCAATATTTTGCACAACAAGAACAAGGGAATCGAACAGATGTTCCAATAGCCGAAGATTTCAAACTACTTTTTGTAGCTGATCCAAACCACAGAGAAATCGTTTTAAAATCTTTTGAGCTTGCTGTTGATGCAGGATTTACAGACACAATTGGCATTTCAAATCAGGAAATAAAAGATAGATTAGAAGCAGGTGCATACAGCGAAGACTTTGAATCTATTCCAGGAATAATCGGAGATCATTTTCCAAATCCATGGAATCAAGGACCGGAATTTGATTTTGGTGGTTACTATACATTCTCAAAAATTCCTTACGGATCTTACAGAAATTCTTCAAGCGGCTGGTATCGGGGATTGAATCACGGATACGATCCAGTTCAGGAGTTCAAATGGCCGGGTGCAGAAACAACAACAGTTGAGTGGGCAAATTATTCTGGAAATTCATATATCTGGGATAATGCTGTTCAGTTGTATCTATCCGGTGAAAAAGCAAAAGCTTATCAATGTCTTGGTCATTTACTTCATTTACTTGCTGATCTTTCAGTTCCATCTCACGTAAAAATAGTTAATCACGGTATGGATGTAGTTGAATTAAACCAAGGCACACCACTAAATCCTGATAAACTTGAACTGATAGTTGACGAATATGAACTTGCAATATCAGGCGGAATAATCGTGCCTGGTATCATTTACATCCCAAATATTTTGAATGAATTCAGATCAGCATTAAACCTAGCGAATACAAACAATATTCCCTGGTTTTCCGATTGGCAGAAATATCTGACAGAACTGGGTAAGCTCACTTATAATCATCCATTAGTTAATCAATTTTATCTTGCACCAATACAGAATGGCGGATGGGGCTCAGCACTCGATGAAACCGGTTTACTTAAAAATCCTGTAACCTATGCTACCCTGCCTCTTGTTCAAATTGCTGGTGAATGGTTCGAGTTGAAAATAAAAAGTACTGCAACACTTACCGGACCCATTATCCCAAAAAACAAAATGATAGAACTCTGCAACTCTCTAGTTCCCAAAACTGCAGAATATGGAGCGGGATTATTAATGAAATTTTTTTATACGGTAACCGATGTCGAATCAAAAGTTTCCCAGCCGGATGAGTTTGTTTTATTTCAAAACTTCCCTAACCCATTCAACCCAAGCACGATAATTAGTTGGCAGTCGCCAGTAGGCAGTTGGCAAACATTAAAAGTTTTCGATGTACTTGGTAATGAAGTTGCAACTCTTGTCGATGAGTATAAACCTGCCGGCAGTTATGAAGTTGAGTGGGATGCTAGGAATTATCCAAGTGGAGTTTATTTCTATCAATTACTTGTCTCTGCTTTGCAAAGCAAAGACGGAAAAACAGAAGGATTTGTTGAAACTAAGAAAATGATTTTGATGAAGTGAAATTAAATAATATGAACTAATTAAATCGAAGTGAGAAAAATTTATGAAAGCCGTTTTATTTTCTTTGAGTATTATATTCTTACTATTTTCTTGCAGTGTAGTTGATGCCCCTACAGCTGCTTGCAAATGGGGTCCTATCTTGCAAAATTGTACTGAAACAACATATGAGGATTGTATAAAATCTTATAAGGGAACTTGGTATGGGCAAGAACATTGTCCTTAGTAAGTAAACGATGCGGAATTTAATGCCAAATGCTATAGTAATTCAATATAGTTTATGGCTCACTTTAGATTGAAAATCTGTGCTGTTTTAGGGAAAGCGATTAAAACATTAATTAATGAAAGTTAATCCATATGTAGTCATGAAGTTGAGTATAACGCTTCCAGATCATCAAGTGGAGTATATTTCTATCAGTTGAGGGTTGAAAATTATATCAAGACGAAGAAAATGGTTTTAATTAAATAACGATATAAAACAATTAAGATAAAAGGTTAAGATGAAACAATTGAAATTCAAACGGTTAGTACATTAATATGAAAATAGCACGGATACCAGAGATCTTTTTTAATTCCAAAACAAATTCTCCTTTTGAAGAATGTTTGATCTGTAATAAGAAACTATTGCAAGTTGGTTGTGAATACCTTGCTATGAAATCTTATCGATACTACAGGGAATTTAATAAGAAAGATGTAACGTACGAATTAGCACTATGCTATAAATGCCACGAAATGTTATATGAATCATTCTCTGAAGAATCAAAAGCAAGTTTGGATAAATACTGGAAAAAACACTTTAAATATTCTCGGCAAAAAAAACTAATGGATTCAAACAACTATAATCTTGATGAATGGATATCTCGCTGTGCTTGTAAAGCAATCGAATGGAATAATACTACTTCATTTCATATATATGGCGATTTTGTTTCTGATAAAATGAAATTTGAAGCTCCATTTCCATATATGCTTTCCGAAGAAGTTTTTGATGATATTGTAAATCTTTTATCCAATCACACAATTGATTCACTAACAAAATTGTTTGAAATTTATATCGACTTCCCCCCACAGTTTAAAAGTATTTTTTCTAAAAGTATTATCCATAAATGAGCAAATTAAAAAGATGAATAAAGCGGGTTAAAATGCTTACTCCAAATGAAATTGAAGCCGAAGATTTCCTGTGTTCAGAGTGTGGTGTAGAAGTTAGCTCATATGACATAAATTGTCCTAACTGTGGTTCTGAATTTAAGGATAATGAGAAATACCAAAGTGCTGAAATTGAACAAGGTCGTAAACTGGCAAGAGTTATAATGGGTTCAGTACTTGCTGTATTATTTATCATAGGCATTTTTGATTTAGCAGACTTTGATATCAGAAGTTGGACTTCATTTTTTATCCGTTTAGCATTAACGATTCTTATGTTTAGATTATTTTATCAAGGGATTAAGGGTGCAAAGTATATTATGATAGTTCTTCTGGGTATAGCAGGATTGTATGGGATATTTATGGGAGTAGTTTATATGAGTAAAACTTTGATCGGATTACTACCTGTCGTGATTGGTTTACTATATATTGTTTTTTCAATAATCCTTATTAAATCAAATTCCATTAAGCTTTTTCAAGAATTTCAAAGGAAGATTAGACAGAAAAATAATGGTAACTATACTTTTTGGATCATGATCATATTAACAATTATGAATTGGATTTAAGAATTACAGGGAAATTAAACAAAGAAATCGATTTTGAAATAAAAAATTTAATATTAAATAGCATATCAGCAATAATACGGGAGGCAAAACAAAATGAAATTTTTATACTTCATTATACTTACAAATCTATTGTTTAATACATTTTGTTTCTCTCAAGCTTTGGATTCACTTCCTGTTATTTACGTCCCCGGTATTATGGGCTCACCTCTCTACGATGATCTTAATAATAATAATCAGTTGATACCAGATGAAAAATCCTGGTTCGGGATTCAGTTTTTTACAGGAAGTTTGCTGCTTCAACCGAATGGAGTTGACCCAAATGGCAGTTATAATATTAAAGTGGCACCTCTGCGAAACGATGCAGCAAATACTTTACGAAATGAATTGGAAGATGTTCCCATGGATTTATTCAAAGGATTTTTCAATAACATGGAAGCCAGCGGCTATTTACTTGATGATTATGATGATGATCATAGTGAAGGCGAGAATCTTTTCTGTTTTACTTATGACTGGAGAAAAAACAATGTTACAAATGCAGAACTTTTATCAAATTTTATTGATAGTGTTCTTGCGTGGACCGGTGCTGTCCAGGTTAATCTTGTAGGTCATAGTATGGGCGGAACGGTTTCAAAAACTTGCATAAAGCAGTTTGATAAATCCAGAATTAAAAATATGGTCTTTATTGGTACGCCGCACCTTGGTGCACCTGAAGTTCTAACTGTAATGCTCAAAGGAAAGCTTTTTGAATGGCTGAATTTCGTAAACGAGATTGAATGGCTGACTGCAAGAGTGTTAGCAAGAAACCTGCCTTCCTGCTACCAGATGATTCCTTCCTCCAGTTATTTTGATCTTAATCTAAAAAATGGTGTATCAACCGATATTGGAATTTATTCCGAATGTTTTCAATTACCGAATGGTAACTATGTCAATCATTCTCAACTCATCAGCTATCTCACAACATATCAATCTTGTCTTGTTGAAAATTTAAACATTGCTCTCCTGAATAGTTCGGAAATATTTAAGGAATTAATTGATACCGTTGACTTTGGTAATATTGAAGTAGTGAACATTGTTGGACACAATCAATGGACGATAGGAAAAAATAGGGTGATAGCTGGTGGTCCACCATTTTACTGCAATACAATTGAATACTCCAGAAATCTGAATGGTGATTTTACTGTTCCCGTAAGAAGTGCAGAACTAATAAATAATATGATCTTTGAGCATACCTATTACATCCCAGGTTTTATTCATAGTGATCTTCCGGGAAGTCAGCAAACACTTGAGATTCTATTGGGAATATTCGCGGATCCGCCAAACTATAACTTCCCTCAGTATTCTGCACCACCAGTAAGTTATAAAGATGTAACTGTCAATGTTGAAAACGAATTCGATTTTCGCAAATCATTTAATCTTTCTCAGAATTACCCAAACCCTTTCAATCCTCATACAACTATTAAATATGAAGTGCCGATAGCCGCAAGTGTTTCATTAAAAGTATTTGATGTTTTGGGAAGAGAAGTTGCAACTCTTATTAATGAAGAAAAATCTGTCGGCTCGTACGAAATAACTTTCTATGCTGGCAATTTACCAAGTGGAGCATATTTCTATCAGCTTAAAGCAGATTCTTTCATTGAAACAAAGAGGATGATTTTGATGAAATAAGAAATAATTTTTACAGTTTCATGACAATTTTATGACAATTGATCAGTAGTAAATACTTAGTATTGAACAGACTTTTTAATTATCAATAAAATTATTTAGGAGGCTAAAATGAGACTAACAATGGTATTATTTGCGGTAATTATTTCATTGCTAATCACTTCCTGTGATGAAAGTGAAACTACAGTGGGCTCTGATATGGATACCGTAATCCCAAATCTTTCTTTTACAGTTGATACTACTTACCTTGATGCTGCCAACAATCGTCTCGTTGCCAAAGGCTCTGTAAAAAATAATGGCAGCAGCAAAGTAACATCACCCTGGTACGTAGAATGTCAATTCTACAGCAATTCATCTAGAACAACCAAATTAGGTGGTAACTATACTCAGATTGGAGTCCCGTTATCAAACGGTCAATCTACATTTTGGACAATCAATTATTCGTCCTCAAATGTCAATGTTAACGACTATCCGAATTTTGCAGTTGGTGATTTACGAGGAATTTACAAGTAATAAATTATAGTAAAACATACTATAGATTATGGAGGCTTGAAATTGAAATTTTTTATTTTTTCGATAATAATTTTGAACTTACTTCCGCAGAGTAGGATAACAGCGCAACCTGAATCACCCAATAGAATGCAAAACCAACTTTACGTTGAGTTAGCCGGCAATGGCTTGATCTATTCTATCAATTACGAAAGACTGTTATCTGAAAATTTTACTCTGCGTGGTGGCTTTGGTATAACACCGGGAATAATTTTCTTTGAAGGAACTTTCATTCATATTCCTTTTACCGCCAGTTATCTCATTGGCAGTAAAACATCTAAATTAGAATTAGGTCTGGGTGCAACCTATTTCGCCGGTGAGGATACTGAGATATTTGGTCTTGATGCTGGTGATCAATCAGTTATAATCTTAACAGGAATAGTTGGTTACAGATACACAAGCCCAGGTGGATTTGTATTCAGAGTATTATTTACTCCGCTATACAACAGTGAAGAAGATTCATATTTCTATCCATCGTTTGGACTGAGCTTTGGATTTTTACTTTGAATTATAAGAACACGAATTAAGGAGTTAAAAACATAGCCATCCTCAATTTTACAGGCTGTTATTCTTTAGAAGTAATGAATAATGAAGATATAAATGAAGGACGGACTCAAATAAATTTAAGCGAAGAGCTTTACTTAACCACTAAAGATTACACCAGGTATCACTTTTTGCCTGCTAATTTTAGTATTGCAAATGATACACTCTATGGCAAAGGAACAATTGAGAGCTCATCATCAATAATCCCGTTTCAAGGCTCGGTTGCTCTTACAGATATAGTTAGCATTGAACAAAGAACACCTGATACCTGGGCAACCATTGGATTAATTACCGGGATTTTGGCAATTGGATTTGTCGTTGCCGTATTGATATTCACTGAAGGTTTTACAGACGCAGTTACCCCGGATTAGAAATGGAAAATCTTGGACAACATTCAATTAAATATTTCTATTTAATAGGAGGAATAAAAAATGCTAAAAAAAAATATAATCTGTTTTTTGATTTTATCCTTTCTAAATTTTACTGGCTGCACTTCTTTAGAAGTGATAAGTAAAAAAGATGTTGATGAGGGGCGAACTGAAATAAATTTAAGCGACGAGCTTTATTTAACCACTAAAGATTTCACGAGGTATCACTTTTCCGCTCGGCTTGATAGGAGGAATACTTGCAGTTGGGCTGGTTGTTTTGGCAATAATAGCCGCTGCAGACATTTCAGATACTTTTGATTCAGATTAAAGAAAGGAAAAAACAATGAAACATTTAATCAAACATTTCAAAATTATTTTCTTAAGCATTTTTATGCTGACTCTTTTTGGCTGTACCACAATTGAAACGCTTTATCTGCAGGATGTAGAAGTCACAGGACCAATTAACCAATCCCCTATCCACATAACCGATTCTACTCAAACTCCTTCCGTAACATTTTCAATGAGATTTTCTTACAACCCGGAAAAGGAAATGAAAGCAAAAACGGAAGGCACACCAAAGGTCAACGAAGATGGGTTCTATCAGGTTGATACAATATACCACGACGATGGCACAATATCTTTTAAGAAAAGCAATGAAAACAGATATCTTTATCGTGGACAGAACCTAACCTGGAATTTTGCTTCAGTTACAGCAGGGATTGATATGGATATTAAATTATCAAAAAACTTTGCACTCTTTGCCGGAGTTAATTACGCTGGCGGAAATAACAAATCTCTGTGGGGCGGCACAGGTGGAATTGGGCTGTTCGGTGTAAACAATGGAATAGCTTTTCGTCTCGATGCCGGTTTTCATTTTCAAAGTATTGCTTATGATGCGTACACAATTGCGGAAATTAAGGAAACAAGTTTTTGGGGGTCTACTTATGAGTATGTAATGTTTTATCATGATATAGATGAAACAACGTACTTTGATCCATTTGTGAACTTCACATTTAATACTGCTAAGAAAGATTGGGTCCTAAACATATTTATAAACGGCGGGTACAGCGTTCAATCCTTATTAGACTTTGAACCCAGGTCTATAGACTATGACTGGTTTTTCCTTCCACCTTTTGTCGTTAATACTACCTATACTAATGATTATCGCGGTGAAACAACAGCAGGCTTTGTGCACCTTACACCCGGAGTTTACTTCAATTTTGCAGAGCAAGGACGAATACTAATCGGTGCAAGATTTTACTATGAAACTCAATTAGAGGAGGTATCTCAGAACTTATTCATTTTACCAATGATGCAGGTGGATTTTACTTTGTAATTAATATTTTACAATGTTCTGACAATTCTATGACATTGGCTGAGAGGAAAATGTTTAAAATAATAGTGAAGATTTAACTGGAGATTGAAATGAAAAAAATAATACTGCTTTGTGTAATAATTCCTGTAATATATATACATCCTCAGGTAAGAGAAATAGAATCGCAATCTTATTTCAAACAAGGTGACGTTGAGTTTAATTTCTCAACCAACCTTGGAGTAGGTTTTTCAACATCCGATGTTTTTCAGACAAATCAGAATATTTTTCCATATGATTCATCCTATTATGAGTATTCCTATAATTATTCCGACCGTCCCTTTAATTTATTATTTACTGCTTCAATCGGTTATTGTATTATTGATGGTTTAAGCATCGAGCCTGAACTGGATATAAATCTGATTACAGATGAAGAAACATCAATATCACTAATAGGTAATCTTACATACAATTTTAACATTCCAAAGAAAAACACTTTCCCATTTATTAAGCTGGGTTATGGTTTAAGCAATTACTATTCTGATCCTTATTATGGATATTCAAATGAATCGGGCGGTAGTTCCCTGGACACAAGAGTTATAAATGCTGGTGCAGGAATTAAATTCTTGTATTCATCCGGTATGTCGATGAAGTTAGAAATTAACTTCAAAAATTATAATTATTCAAAGTCCGATTCTTATTCTAACGAATATTCTCAGAGCTCTTACAAAATTGATAATGACATGAACGTTATATCGTTATCTATTGGCTTTTCAATTTTGCTGTAAATTTCATTTAGGGAGGATTAAATGAAATCAATACCATATTTTATCAAACCTGCCATCAGTAGAATTTTGCTGTTTCTGATTTCAGTGAGCTTGATCTTCTATCCATATGAAGAATGGTGATTTATACGTACTTGAAAATTGGAATTTCATTACATCAAAAGATTCCGTAAGTGGTTCCGGTAAACTTTTTAATCCAAACAGAGAGCTTATCTCTGAAGATAAATTTACTGTGCCTATACCGCAGGTTGTACTCGCAGAAACAAATCAAATTAATGCCTCAGCCGGAGCTGGTGCACTGGTAGCCTTAACCGTAGTAACAGGAATTTTTACAATTGTATGTATCGCAAATCCAAAAGCGTGTTTTGGTTCCTGCCCGACATTTTACGCATATAATGGTTATGATTATATAGTGCAGTCAGAAGGATTTTCA
>JALONF010000038.1 GCA_025455085.1 Ignavibacteriaceae bacterium | reverse complement strand
TGGAAAAAACTGGTGCCGTAACTGAGCGTGAAGCTAAAGCTCAGGTTCTGGATGATATGGATCTGGAACGGGAACGGGGAATTACCATAAAATCTCACGCTATCCAGATGCATTACACCGCAAAGGATGGTAAGAAGTATATTCTTAATCTAATTGATACTCCAGGTCACGTTGATTTCAGCTATGAAGTTTCCCGCTCGCTTGCTGCCTGTGAAGGTGCGTTGCTTGTTGTCGATGCTGCTCAAGGTGTTGAAGCACAAACAATCAGTAATCTATATCTTGCAATTGATGCTGGTCTTGAGATAATTCCTGTTCTTAATAAGATAGATTTACCAAGTGCAGAAGTTGATAGAATTTCTCACCAGGTAATTGATTTGATTGGCTGCAAAGAAGAAGACATTCTAAAGGTAAGTGCAAAAGCAAATATTGGGATTGATGAACTCCTTGAAGAAATAGTAAAAAGAATTCCACCGCCAAAAGGAAATCCAGAAGCACCGCTTCAAGCTTTGATCTTTGATTCTATATTTGATGCATACCGTGGTGCTGTTGCATACATAAGAGTCTTCAATGGAACTCTTCGCACGAATGATAAAATTAAATTCTTCGTTACAGATAAAATTATGGATGCTGAAGAAATTGGTGTACTCGGTTTAAGGAAAGAAAAGGTTGATGAACTTTCAGCAGGAAATGTTGGTTATTTGATTGCTGGAATTAAGGATGTAAGGTACACAAAGGTCGGTGATACTGTAACTCACTCAAAAAATGGTGCAGAGAAACCGCTTCCCGGTTACAAAGAAGTTAAGCCGATGGTTTATAGCGGATTGTATCCAACAGATTCAGACGATTATGAAGGCTTGCGTGATGCAATTGAAAAATTCCGATTGAATGATTCAGCGCTCGTCTATCAGCCGGAAACTTCCGCAGCACTTGGTTTTGGTTTCAGATGCGGATTCCTCGGACTTCTTCATATGGAAATTGTTCAGGAAAGATTACACAGGGAGTATGATCAAACAATCATAACAACTCTTCCAAACGTTGAGTATTACGTTTATAATAAAAGGGGAGAGCAAATAGTTGTAGATAATCCTGCAGAAATGCCGCCAATCGGGGAAATTGAAAGAATAGAAGAACCGTATATCAAAGCGCAGATAGTAACTCCAAGTGAGTATGTTGGAAACATCATGAAACTTTCAATGGATAAAAGAGGCACTTACAGAAATACAACCTATCTTGATCCGACAAGAGCTGACCTTCAATTTGAATTTCCACTTTCGGAAATAATTTTCGATTTTTACGATAAACTAAAATCAACTACTCGCGGCTATGCATCTTTTGACTATGAGTACATTGGCTATGTTGAATCTGATCTTGTTAAACTTGACATCTTATTAAATAGTGAACCGGTTGATGCTCTTTCGATGATCGTTCATCGGGATAAAGCATACGATTGGGGAAGGAAAGTTTGCTCGAAATTAAAAGACCTTATCCCGAGACAAATGTTTGAGGTTTCGATTCAGGCAGCAATTGGTACAAAGGTAATTTCAAAGTCCGTCATAAAAGCCTTGAGAAAGAATGTTCTTGCAAAATGTTATGGCGGCGATATAACCAGAAAAAGAAAATTACTCGAAAAACAAAAGGAAGGTAAAAAAAGAATGAAACAGGTAGGTAATGTTGAAATACCACAGGAAGCCTTCTTAGCTGTATTGCAAATAGAGGAATAACTTTATGAAAAATTTCTTTAAGAAGTTCTATAAATTTTTAAAGATTCTTTTTTTAGTCGTTATCATTGCTTTAATTATTAAAGCATTTGCCATTGATGCCTTTCAAATTCCAAGCACTTCAATGGAGAATACCCTTCAACCCGGAGATTTCATTTTTGCGAATAAGTTTGCTTACGAAATTGCTACTCCACGGGAAATTCCAATTGCTAATCTGCACATTCCGCAATACAAATTATTTGAAGTCGGCAAACCTCAAATAAATGACATTGTTATTTTTGAATTTCCACTAGGTTTTGAAAATGATCCGGTCAGGGGTGGTTCAAAATATGTTAAAAGATTAATTGCAGGACCTCACGATACTTTAAAAATTACAAACGGTAAAATATTTGTCAATGGTGCGGCTATTAAACTGCCTTCAACTTATAAAATTCCTAATTATGAAAAAGAAAAAGATTGGACACAGGATGAAGTTATTTATCCACCTGGAGCAACATGGAACAGGGATAGTTACGGTCCAATAATTATTCCCGCAAAAGGTGATACCATAATGATAGCACCTGAGAACTTTGAGCGCTGGCAGTCTGTTATAGTAATGGACCATGGAGAGCGTTCGTTACTTTCTGAGGGGACATTAGTTACCCTGGATGGCAAAGCTATTTTTGAATATGTTTTGAAGCAGGATCATTATTTTGTTATTGGTGATAACTTTGAAGAAAGTATGGATAGCCGAAATTTCGGTTTCATTACGGATAATATGATAGTTGGAAAAGCAATGTTTATCTATTGGTCTTATGACCCGCAAAAAGTAGCGCCTGGACCACTTGGATTTCTTTCAGCCATAAGAGCTGATAGAATTTTTAAAGGATTTAATTAAGTCTCAGAAAAATTTTATTCATTATGAAGATTTTTATCCTCTGGATATTTATTGTATTTACTTCCATTGGCTTTTCTCAGTCAAAATATTTCATTTACTTTAAGGATAAAGCTATTGAACCATCAGCTAAGCTTGAAAAAGAAAGCAGTTCGTACAATTCTGCTCTTTCTTTGCTATCTGAGAAGAGTATTGAAAGAAGAATTAATAATATGGGCGAAGATAACTTCCTGACTTATGAAGATTTACCTCTTAATGAAGATTACGTATCTCAATTAGACCAGCTTGGAATTAAAATTGAAAATAAGCTGAGATGGTTTAATGCTGTAACTGCTTACTTAACCGAAGACAATAAGACTGAAGTTGCTGGTCTTCCATTCGTAGAAAAAATTGAAACGGTTAAAAAATATGTTTTCAAGTCTCCTGAAATAACCGAGGCATCTGTTTTATGGAAACAACCATCAAACTTATTTTCATTTGATTACGGTCCTTCATTCGGACAGCTTCAACTTTCAGATGTACCGGTAGTTCATTCAAGAGGAATTACAGGAGAAGGTGTTCTTATTGGTCTTCTGGACACAGGCTTTAACTGGAAAAATCACGAGTCATTAAAAGATGCAACTGTTGTAGCTGAGTATGATTTTATTTTTAAAGATGAATCAACAGCAAATGATACACTCGATAACCCAAGTCAGCACAATCATGGAACATTAGTTTTCTCAATAGTGGGAGGATTTAAAGAGGGCTCCTTGATTGGTTCTGCATTCGGTGCGAGTTTCATTCTTGCAAAGACTGAAGATATAAGAAGCGAGAAGCACATTGAAGAAGACAATTATGCCGCTGCACTCGAATGGATGGAAAGTTTTGGTGTTGATATAACAAGCAGTTCATTAGGTTACAGCACTTTTGACTCGCCAGAATTTTCTTATACTTATCAAGATATGGATGGAAAAACTACAATTGTTACTAAGGCTGTTGAACTTGCTTTCAGAAGAGGAGTAGTAACTATTTCTTCAGCAGGTAATGAAGGTGGAACTTCCTGGCGTTATATTACTTCTCCTGCAGATGGTATAAATACACTCGCAATCGGCGCAGTTAATAATAGTAATGAGATTGCCTCATTCAGCAGTCGCGGTCCAAGCTATGACGGCAGAATTAAACCTGATGTTGTTACACAAGGTGTTGGTGTATATTGTGCAGCCGCCGGAAATTTTACAGGTTACTTAACTGCTAGTGGCACTTCCGTTGCTTCACCTATTGCAAACGGAATTGCTGCATTATTATTGTCAACTTATCCCCATTTAAAGAATACTCAGGTAAGAAATATTTTTATTGAAACTGCTGACAATAGTTCTTCACCAAATAATGAAAGAGGTTATGGATTACTCTCAGCAGTTAAAGCAATCGAGTTTCCGAACCTTGTTGCTGATGATGGAACATTCATCCTGAATAAAATGTTTCTTGCAAATAATAATATTTTCCCGCAGACAGTCTATGTTCATTATTCAACCAACGGTGTTGATTACACAGAAAAACAATTGGAGTATGATGGTAATCTTAAGTACACTTTCAAGCTTCCATACCTTTTTAATGACGAACTGGTTGATTTTTATTTTACTTATGATGACAACACAGGAGCTACTTTAAGAGATCCTGTAAGTAACAACTACAAATTTTATTATGGCTCTCTTGATGTAAGTCTTAATACAGATTTAAAAAGAACTTATACTGATTTCATAGTTAGTGAGCCATATCCAAATCCTTTCTATCCGTTACAAAGTACTTTCACATCTGTTTCAATTAAATCATCAGGAAATGAAAATTTAACAATCAGAATTATTGATCCTCTCGGGCAGCAGATTGGATATTACACCACAATTACTACGGATGGCGAAAACAGATTCGACTGGTATGGTAGAAATGCTAATAACATTTCTTTAGCAAGCGGAATCTATTATTTACTAATTGATCTGGATGGTAAGCAATACAGCCGAAATCTTGTTCTTTTAAGATGATTTAGCACTTTTAAGCCAACCTAAAATCTTTTTTGGCATTCAAAAGTTCATAAAAAATTTGCTGATTAGAGCTTAATTAATTTATTAAGTTTAGCTGGATTTTCTTAATTTTCTACACACCTACTCACTTTTCATTTAAAACTATGGACAAAATAATATTATCTGCTCAGCTGGATTATATATCATCATTCCGAAAAAAAACTGACAGTCTCATTGAAGAAATGGAAGCTTATGCACTTGAGCATAAAGTCCCAATTCTTTCATGGCAATCAGCTGAGTTTCTTGAACAATTAGTTTTGATGAAAAATCCACGACGCGTTCTTGAACTGGGAACTGCGATTGCATATTCTACGATAAGAGTTGCACGGAATCTTACAGGTAAATCAGTTATTCATTCAATTGAAAAGAGTGCAGATAATATTGCGGTAGCAAAAGAGTTTATTGCAAAGTCAGGACTTATGAATAAAATTAAAGTTCTGGAAGGCGACGCACTGAATGTAATGCCTCAGCTAAAAAAGAAGTATGATTTGATTTTTCTCGATGCGGATAAGGAAGATTACAAAAGACTGTTCGATTATTCTCTTGTTCTGCTGCGCAAAAGTGGGCTTCTCGTGGTGGATAATTTATTGTGGCATGGATATGCAGCTTCAACAAGAGTACCTGCGCAGTACAAAGAATCAACACGTCATATTCGAGAATTCAATTTATTATTTATGAATCAGCCAAATCTTAAAACTTCAATTATTCCTGTAGGCGATGGTTTAGGTGTCGGAGTTAAATTTTAACAGGCTATTATTATGAAATTAAATGATAGGAATTTTTTAATGGAAGTTGAAGCCTTCACAGGCAGCTTGCTTTTAAAGAAAGATGACATTGTTAAATTGATTGAAGTGGTAGTTGCTGAAAAGAAGGAAGTAGAATTTGAAAAATTAACCTTCACAGCTAAATACATTTGCGGAATGATGCGCGTGGTTAAGAATGCCCCTGGTATACCTGAAGTCAGCAGCATAAATCACATCAAAAGTGATCTTAATGATAATATGAAAATGGGAATAGATCAGCTAAAGGAATTAATTGCCTTTAGTGATGCCGATATGAAAAACTACTTTGAGAAAGCGTACTTTACCCTCACAACACAAAACTTCACCAACCTGACACAATTATTCTCGGATTTGGAGTCAGTAAAGAAATACATCAACTACTTAAAAAGATTAACCTGAATTTACTTCTAAGGTTTCTTTAACCAATTTTCAAGAGCCTCAAGCAAATGCTGCATTGCTATAATCAATGGCTCGTGCTGGTCAACATCAATATCCTGCAGAATTTCATTGTGAATCTGAACATAAGCCTTATTGAGCTGGTTGACAAGATGCTTACCTCTTCTTGAAAGCATAACTCTCATATTTCGTCTGTCGTTCGGATCAATTTCTCTTATTATATATTCTTTCTCAACCAGACCATCAATAATTCTTGTTAATCTGCTGGGGCTGAGGTTCATGCGTTCAGCAATTGATTTATTGTTGACACTTTCATCAGTTCCGAACAATCTCAAGCATCTGAATTCTGCTTGAGTTAGATTGTGAACTGTGGCGAGACGCACTTCTTTTTCCTGGCAGTTTGCCAGTAGATTAAAAGTTAGGTTTGCAAGATGTTCTGCAGTTTGGTGTGTGTCCATGGTACCCCCATGCTTTGTGTATTTTGGAATATTGTTCATAGCAAATATCAGTAATATTGATATTTGAATCAAGCTACATCAATAATTTTTTTTGAACAACAATTGGTAAGAGGAGAAATGTTTTATTTATATACAACTTCGGGTTGAATAGTAATACTAATTTTATTTTTACCCAAGTCTAGCTTTTGAGAGACAGATTCTATTTCAGTGGATGTTATAAAGCAGGATAAACTAAATTTTTCTTGGTACTCAGAATCTATAACTATGGATTTGTGGTTAGCTAAAATTCTGTAAATAAGGCTGATTTGATCTATTTCTGACAAAATTTTCACTTTTTTATATAAATGTTTTGTGCTGATTTGCGAATCATTTAGAACCTCAAAAGCTGATTGGTAATATGCTTTGCCAAGGGGTCCAGTACCGAGTTTTATTCCTCCAAAAATCCTGGAAACGATAACAAGCTGATTCACCAGACTAAAATGTTCGATGGCATTCAGAATTCTAATGCCTGCCGTTCCGTTTGGTTCACCTGCATCGGAATAACGAACATTGCCGCTTGCCAGCTTATAAGCATAACAATGATGGGAGGCATCGTAATATTTCTTTTTAGTCTTTGTGAGTTGCAATTTAAATTCATCTTCAGAGTTTATAGAATAAACTTGGGCGATAAAGTTAGACTTTTTAATGGTGGTGGTTACTTCTCCAAATTCATCAATTGTTCTTATTTCATCAGGCAGATTCATATCAGAAAAGTGGTAAAGTGCAAAGCATTTATAATTGATTATCAAACCGTCAATGGCTAATATAGCTAATTAAAATTTTAATTGCCTTTCCTTGGAAAAAGAATTTATTATAATTAAAGGTGCAAGAGAGCACAATCTTAAGAACATTGATCTTGAGATCCCTCGTGATACATTTACGGTAATCACCGGTCTATCTGGTTCAGGTAAATCTTCACTTGCTTTCGACACAATCTATGCCGAAGGTCAGCGGCGTTACATCGAATCTCTTTCTGCTTATGCTCGCCAATTTCTTGATATGCTCGAAAAACCCGATGTAGATTTGATTGAGGGATTAAGTCCAGCCATTTCAATCGAACAGAAATCCACCACAGGCAATCCTCGTTCAACAGTTGGAACGGTAACCGAAATTTATGATTACCTCAGATTACTTTTTGCCAGAGTTGGAATTCCTCATTGTTACAACTGCGGAAAACCTGTTAAAAAGCAGTCATCTTCCCAAATCATAGATTCTATTCTTTCAATATTCAAGAATAAAAAAATATCTGTTCTTTCTCCATTAATCAGAGGAAGAAAAGGACACTACAGGGAGTTGTTTGAAGAAGTTTTATCTGATGGATTTTTAAGAGTCAGAGTTGATGGAGAAGTTTTTGAAATTGAAAAAGGATTCCAGGTTGATCGCTACAAAATCCATAACATTGAAATAGTTGTAGACAGATTTACTGTAAATGAATCCAGCCGTTCCAGAATAACTGAATCAGTTGAAGTTGCTTTGAATTATGGAGAAGGCAGCATAATAATTAATGATGGGAAAGAAGATCAGGTTTACAGCCGGCAGCTTGCTTGCCTTGAGTGTGGAATAAGCTATCGTGAGCTAGCACCAAATTCATTTTCATTTAACTCTCCGTATGGTTCCTGCCAGGATTGTGAGGGTCTCGGAGAAAAGAAAGAGATTGATATTAATTTGATAATTCCTGATTGGAATAAATCCATTAACGATGAAGGGCTTGCACCACTGGGCAAACCCAGGAAAATTTGGTTCTTCACCCAGCTTGAAGCTGTAGCCAAAAATTATGGTTTTGATTTTGACACTCCTTTAAAAAAATTAACAGAAGCACAGAAAGATGTAATCATTCACGGCAGCAAAGAGAGGATTTCTTTTACATACACATACGGTGGCGGAAAACCTGTTCAGTATATGCATCGTTTCTCCGGCATCATCAAATATCTAAAACACTATTACGACTCAACATCCTCAAACAGCATTCGCGAATGGGTTGAATCGTTTATGAATACAATGCACTGTACCACTTGTAACGGTGGAAGACTGCGAAAAGAATCACTCGCAGTGAAGTTTAGTGGAAAAAATATTAGTGAGATAACATCACTTTCAATTTTGAGATCGATGGAATTCTTTAAAAGTGTAAAGCTGAAAGGAAATGAAGCTCTGATTGCTAAACCCATTCTGAAAGAAGTTAATGAACGGTTGGAATTCCTTAATAATGTTGGATTAGATTATTTAACTATAGGACGATCTGCCAGAACATTATCCGGCGGAGAATCTCAGAGAATACGACTGGCAACGCAAATCGGTACTCAACTCGCCGGTGTACTCTATGTTCTTGATGAGCCATCAATCGGGCTTCATCAAAGCGATAACATAAAACTTATCAACTCACTAAAAAACCTCCGTGATCTTGGCAATACTATAGTCGTTGTTGAACACGACCGGGAGACAATTCAAAGTTCTGATTATATGGTTGATCTTGGTCCAGGTGCTGGTGAGCATGGTGGTAAAGTTGTTATGGAAGGTGAAACTAAAAAATTATTGAATTCTGATAACGGATATGATTCGCTTACACTTTCTTATTTAAGAAGTAGAGGAAAGATTAAAATTCCTGAATTGCGTAGAAAAGGAAACGGAAAATTTATAACTCTTGCCGGAGCGAAAGGAAATAACCTTCAGAATATAAATCTTAAAATTCCTCTCGGCACTTTAACATTAATTACTGGTGTAAGTGGGTCGGGCAAGTCATCTGTGCTGAACGAAACGCTGGTAAAAATATTAATGAATAAGTTATACAAGTCTAAATCTGTTCCGCTCCTTTATAGTAAAGTTGAAGGATTAGAAAATATTGATAAAATAATTGAGATAGATCAATCGCCGATAGGAAGAACTCCGCGCTCTAATCCTGCAACCTACACCGGTTTATTCACTCACATTCGGGACCTTTTTGCACAGCTTCCTGAAGCAAAAATGAGAGGATTTAAAACCGGCAGATTCAGTTTTAATGTTGCTGGAGGAAGATGTGAAGAATGCGGCGGTGATGGGTTGAAAAAAATTGAAATGAATTTTTTGCCTGATGTTTATGTCCATTGCGATTCTTGCAAAGGAAAAAGATACAACAGGGAAACTCTTGAGGTTCTTTACAAAACAAAATCTATTGCTGATGTTCTGGGAATGCGTGTTTCAGACTCTCTTGATTTCTTTGAAGATCTGCCAAGAATAAAAAGAAAAATAAAAGCATTAAACGATGTTGGGTTAGGTTACATAACTCTTGGTCAGCAGGCAACAACACTTTCCGGCGGCGAGGCACAGAGAGTGAAACTTGCAACTGAATTGAGCAAAGTTTCAACCGGCAAAACGTTTTATGTTTTGGATGAACCCACAACCGGACTTCACTTTGAAGATGTTAGAATCCTTCTCGATGTCCTTAACAAGCTGGTTGATAAAGGAAATACAGTTGTCGTAGTTGAGCATAATATGGATGTAATTAAAATGGCTGACTGGATAATTGACCTCGGTCCCGGCGGTGGTGAGTTTGGCGGAAAGATTGTTGCTGAAGGAACACCAGAACAAATAATTAAAAATTCTAAAAGTGTTACAGGAAAGTTTCTAAAAGCTGAGTTTAATTAATTAGCATTGAAACAGAAGAGGTTCAGTTCTATTTTTGTTATTAATGAAGAGTAAATTCCTAAATAGAAAGGAAAATTAAATGAAGACTTGCGGACTATTTTTAATCACAGTAATTCTATTTGGTGCAGATATCAACATTGCACAATCATTTTACAGCGATAATCCTCTCGTAGCAACCTACTCAATCGTTGCACGCGATCCAGAAACGGGGGAAATGGGAGTTGCAGTTCAGTCGCATTGGTTTTCTGTTGGATCAATAGTCTCCTGGGGAGAAGCGGGAGTCGGCGTAGTTGCCACTCAATCATTTGTTAATCCCGCATTTGGACCTGATGGACTTGAACTATTAAAATCCGGAATGACAGCTGAGCAAGTTGTTGATAAACTAATTGCAGAAGATGAAGGAAGAGATGTCCGCCAGCTTGCAATAATTGATGCGAATGGAAATGTGAAAAGTTACACGGGAAAGAACTGTATTCCGGGTGCAGGAAATATCGTTGGCGAAAATTATTCAGTTCAGGCAAACCTAATGCTGAATGATAAAGTACCGGGTGCAATGTCAAAAGCATTTGAAGAATCAACCGGACCACTTGCGGAAAGAATGATGGCTGCACTTTTTGCTGCCGAGAAAGTTGGCGGAGATATTCGCGGCAAACAATCGGCTGCCATTTTGGTGGTCAAAGGAAAATCAACAGGAAAAGTTTGGGAAGACAGATTAATTGATCTTAGAGTAGAAGACGATCCATATCCTCTTGATAAACTGGACAGATTATTGAAAATCCATCGTGCTTATGGACATATGAATGCCGGCGATCTTGCAGTTGAACACGGAGATATGGAACTGGCAATGAAGGAATATTCAGCCGCCGAGAAAATGTTCCCGGATAATGAAGAGATGAAATACTGGCATGCAGTTACTTTGGCGACAAACGGCGATGTAGAAGGTTCACTTGCGCTTTTCAAAGATGTATTCAAAAAAAATCAAAACTGGAAGATCCTTACTCCAAGGTTAGTTCCAATTGGATTACTAAAAGTAAATAATGAAGACCTGAAAAAAATATTATCTGTTGGTGAGTGAGATATGAAATTAAGTTTTATAATTCTACTATTAACTATTTCATTTGTTATCAGTTCTTGTAAATCAGAAGAAGAAAAAAATGAACCGAAACAAATGCAGGGACAGCAGTATGTACTTCCTCCTCAACAAGAACAGCCGAATCAAACAATTCAAAAGCAGGAAAATATTGATCCCAAAATTGCTGCTGATCTAATTGCTGTTATTAAAGAAAATATAACCGCAACAGAAGCAAAGGATAAAGAAAGAGTGCTGAAGACGATTCACAAAGATTGTCCGCAGCGTAAATCAACAATTCAGGGGATGGATTATGTATTTGCTAATTTCGATTTGGTATTCGATCTTGAAAAAATTGAAGTGATAGAGCTATCCACTAATGACGCCAAAGTATATTATATGCAAACAACAAAAGCAGTACGGGGAACAGGATTTCCGCCAACCCGTGCAAGCGGAATCCATCATATGAAAAAAGAAAATGGCAAATGGAAAATCTTCGAAACAGAATATTTAACTAACGAGCAAATAATGTAGATCGTTTTTTT
>JALONF010000037.1 GCA_025455085.1 Ignavibacteriaceae bacterium | reverse complement strand
CCGCCAAAGTATAAATTTCTAATTGGCTTTAATGTTAACCTTGCCCTGAAGCCCTGCCTGGTTTCATTTTCAATAATACTGTCAAGAGTCGTTTTAAATGTTTCATAATAGATTACATTCTTCCTGGCGTCATAAGAAAGCATTATAGAAAATAAATCACTCGGTCGGATATTGATTGATGTATAAAGACTTGTCAAAGAAAAATCAGTTTTATTCTCACCCATTTCTTTCTTGAACAGATCAACTTCTGATGACAGGAAAATTCTTGTATTTTGAATTGCTGAATTGGAGTGCTGGAAGTATAGAAATCTTCTATCAGTATTGAAATCATTCGTCTGTTCAAAATAGCCAAGTGTATTCTGCATATCTCCATTTGCAAACAAGTCAGCTCTGTTAACGTAAGCTCCATATTCAAACAGCTTGGAATTTAAACCCATATTATTAAAGTCTGGTCTTGATCCAACTGCAGCACCAAATGACCATTCATCAACACCAGTTTCAAACTGTAATCCATCAATTGAACCTATGTTGGAAATTTTATTATTGATATGTCGTCCGAGCCAGAGAAGTGTTCGTTGGTTGAAATCATATTTGATCGCCAGGTCGTACACTCTAATTGCTTGGGAGAAATCAGATGAAATTCTGTTCCAGTCATCAGCTCGGTATGCGAAACTGATATATTGTGAATACGAAAAACCTGAGTTGGCAATTCGTCCGGCATTTAATTGAAATGTATATCGCCATCTTTGATAATCGTAGCTGGCTTGATTATTTGTGAAGTTAGAATAGGACTGAACTGAAACTCTTCCCGAGAGTGTAGGGAGTGGTTCCAATGAAGTTTGTGTTACTACTTCATCAGTAACGACAGTTGGAACAATAACAGGCGCTACTATTTCTGTGTTAAATGACTCGGTCTCAGCATCTACCTCTTCCGAAATAACGGATGCATAAAGAATATTATTGACTTCCAGCTTGTTTGATGTTATCGATATACCTGCAACCGATGTTGATGATTTGTGATCAATCTTAACAGCAGGGATTAAATTATTTTTATCTTTCAAAAAAAGTGTATCGCCGACTTCAATCCCATCTGTGCTATTAAATTTAACGTAAATATTCTGTGATGAAATGTAGCTGATTGAGCCTTCAATCATTTTTGTACTCTGAGCCAAAGCCGAAATGCTAAAAGAAAAAAATACAAACGATACCAGGATTAAATACTTCACTCTCATTGGTGTCTCGGTATTATTTCTATTCGTGGTGAGTCATCCCAATCAAATGTACTGTGGCAATCCCAGCAGTTTGTCGGATCCCCGGGATCATGTTCTTCTAGAAAATCATCATAATGGCAGGTTAAACATTGAGGCTGATAATTTGGTTCTGAGTGACACTCATTGCAATCAACGTTATTATGAGCACTTGAAATCGGGTAGAACGAGTGATTAAAGTTAGCCGGGTTCCATCCATCCATAGTGTGGCAGGTTAAACAATCAAAAGAGAAATTCAGAATCAGATGTGGTGGATTAGTTGTTCCATTGTAATCACTCTGATGACAGCCAATACAAGTGTTCGGAGTATTATTGTAATTACCGTTATGACAATCTCCGCAATTTGTAATACCTGCATGAGCTCCTACCAACTGGTAAAACTGATTATGGATCGGGAATGTTGCTGGCTGCCAATCAGGATTTGTGGTATGGCATTGTACACAATCAGTTGGAAGCGAGAGCGCTGTATGACTTGGATTTGATGAGGTATTGTAATCATCCTGATGACACGCAACGCATTCAGTCGGAGTCCCCTGGTAACCGGTTTCGTGGCAATCGAGGCAATTCACACTAATATGTGCGCCGGTCAGCGGGAAGTTAGTCGCGTTATGATTGAAGGTAACCTGGTTCCAGGCTACGGAATTATGGCACATCTCACAATTAGTTGGATAACCCTGAGCAGCATGATTAGGCGCCAGATTATAATCATCCTCGTGACAGGATATACAGTCTGAATTTAATCCCAGTATTGTTCCTTCGTGACAACTTGAGCATTGGATATTCAAGTGAGCACCTAATAATTCAAATCCAACTAAAGTATGATTAAAAGTTGATGGTATCCATGCTGTTGAAGTATGACATTGTTCGCACTCATGTGGTATTCCTGCAGCAACGTGATTGGGATTCTGTGCACTGTTATAAGCAGTTGAATGACAATCAAAGCAAAGACTTGAAGTGTTAGTGTAATTTCCATTATGACAGGATGCACAGTCGTTTGCAATTTCCAGATGTCTTCCAAGTAATTCGAAATATTGATTGTGAATAGGAAACAGCGCGGGTTTCCAGTCCGGCTCAGTTGTGTGACAGGTCGTGCATTCTGTTGATAACCCTAACTGTGTATGATTAGGATTGGTTGAATTATTAAAATGATCCAGATGGCAAGCAACACATTCAGTAGGTGTTCCCGAATATCCATTTTGATGACATTGCAGGCAGTCGAGAGTAGTATGTGCACCTGTCAACGGAAAATTGGAATTAATATGATTGAAAGCATTTCCTTTACTTCCATCGGGATGACAGGAGAGACAAGCGTTGCTTTCATAAATATATCCCTGAACTCCTTGATGCTTATCATCCATTTCCTGCTGATTATGCTCGTGGCAGCTTATGCATGTAAAAACAGCAAAGTTATTCTGTACTTCGTGGCAATCTGAACATAAATTCCATTCTCCTGCATGCTCTCCTGAGTAAATTGGGAAATATTGTCCATCATGATCGAAGGTTGCTGGAGACCACCCGATTGGTGTGTGACAATCTTCACAGGTGATCGGAAATCCTGCAGCGAGATGATTGGGATTTTGTGAATTATTATAAGCATCAGCATGACAATCATAACAAAGATTTGGAGTAGAAGTATAGTTACCATTGTGACAACTATTGCAATCATTCGCATTTTCCAGATGCTTTCCAATTAATTCATAATATTGGTTGTGAACAGGGAACAATGCTGGCTGCCAATCTGGGTTTGTTGTGTGACAGCTAATGCAATCTGTTGATAATCCAAGCTGTGTATGATTTGGGTTGGTCGAATTGTTGAAGTGAATTTGATGACAGGCAACACATTCGCTTGGAGTTCCCTGATAACCGGTAGTGTGGCAATCCTGGCAATTTACAATAAGGTGCGCACCGGTTAATGGAAAATTAGAATTAAGATGATTGAAAGCATTTCCTTTTTTTCCATCGGGATGACATGAAAGGCAAGCATTACTTGCATAAATATATCCCTGCACTCCCTGGTGTTTGTCATTCATTTCCTGCTGATTGTGCTCGTGACAACTGATACAAGTAAAGACTGAAAAGCTGTTAGGAACTTCGTGACAATCTGCACAGACGTTCCACTCACCAGCATGCTCTCCTGTGTAAATAGGAAAGTAAAGACCATCATGATCAAAAGATGCTGGCGACCATCCATAAATGGTGTGACACTGGATGCAATTTGTTGGAAAGCCTGCAGAAATATGATTCGGATTTGTAGTAGCATTGTAAGTATCGAGATGACAGCTTACGCACTCGGTTGATAATCCCGAATAATTTCCTCCTTGTCCATGGCACTGAACACAAGAAATTTCATGACCTCCAGCTAATGGGAAAAATTCATGATTAATATTCAGCACATTCCAGATGGAAGCAGAAATATCGTGGCAATTCTCACAATTCTTTGATTCGTTCTCGCTATGTGCGATCGCGAAATCATTTGCGTGACAGGAGTAGCAATCTGTATTCAGAGGTTCAAAATAAAGATCAACGTAACGAGTGTGACACGACTGGCAATCTGCAGTTAAATGATTTCCGACTAACGGAAATCTTTCTTTCTGATGGAGACCGTTTATGTCTTCAACCATCCAGGTTTTAGGTGTATGACATTTAGAACAATCACCACCAACTGTTCCCTGGTGCAAATCGGTATGACAAGAGATGCAATCAGAATTAACATTTGAAAATTCAAGCGAGACGTGACAGCTTCTGCAGTCTGCTGCTTTATGCTGGCCAGCTAATTTAAATTTTGTGATGCCGTGATCGAACTGAACTTTTTGAATATCAATATTCCAGCTTACAGGATCGTGGCAGAGTTCGCAGTCGTAACTGAAATTATCGCCGTGCGGCGATTGTGCAATTACTGAAATTGAGAATAGATAAACCAGAATTATTTTTTGTGGCAGGCAGCGCATTTAAAATCTTCTAATTTAAATTTGATGAAAGTATTACTGCTCATTTCAATTTGTGGATGACATTTTGAGCACTCAATATTTTTATGTGCCCCTTCTAAATTAAACTTTGTTTTGTTGTGGTCAAACTTTTCTGGTTTCCAATTTTCAAATGAATGACATCGGCTGCAATCTGAAATGCCTTCCACCTTGAATTGACCAAAGTGAATATCTTTATGGCAGGATTCACATTCTTTCCTGACAGATTTGAAAATTATCTTAATTGTGTTGTCAATTTCTTTCCGATGGCAATTCCCGCAGCCAGCTGAACTGTGCTTTCCCTGCAGAGGGAAATTAGTCTGGTTATGATCAAATGATATGGTATTCCAGCTCTCTGTTCGGTGACAAACACTGCACTTGTTCTCAGGCAGATATTCAGATTTTAACTCATTTATATGAATATTTTCGTGACAGCTGACGCAATCAATTCCAGTGCCTTTAAAATGCCAGGTGTTCTGTTGATAATGACAACTTTCGCATGGTGTTGCTAAATGTGCGCCGGTAATTTGAAATTTGGATTTATTGTGTCTTTCAATTGTGAATGTTGAAGGTCTGAAACCATTCTCGTTATGACAGTCAGAACAAGTCTGAGTTCTGTTCTCGACTACAAATTGTGCTTTATGAAAATCAGTATGACAATCAGTGCAAAGGTCGAACTTCATTTTGAAACCCGATGGAGCTCTGTGACAATTGTTGCAGCTGACTAATTTGTGCTTCCCAACCAGTGGAAATTTTGTCCTGCTGTGATCGAATGCTGCGCTATTAATTTGCTTGAAACTCGAGGTGACGTGACAGCTTGAACAATTCTGTCCAAAGCTTCCGTTGTGAACATCTTTATGGCAGGAAATACAATTCTGAAAAGGAATACCCTTGAAAGTTTGAAATTCTTTTCCATTCTTCATTTCGATTTTATGGCAACCGATGCACTCGACTTTCTGATGAGCACCAGTTAACTTGAATGCAGCAGTCGAGTGATCAAATTTAGCAGCAGGCTTGAACGTTTCAGTATTATGGCAGCTGCTGCAATTTACTCCCAAAGTTTTTTGATGGTAATCTTCGTGGCATGGTATGCAGTTTTCACTCAGTCCAAGGTAAGTATTTTTTCTTTTCTTTAGATTGTTATCAGAAATGAAATCAGATTTATGACATTCTTTGCAGTCTGCTTGGCTGTGCTTGCCGGTCAGACTAAAACCAGTTTTTTTATGATCGAAGTTGTTTGGATTGAAATTCACTATTCTGAAATTTCTTCCGTGATGTTCACTATGGCAGCCAGAACAATTTTTACCTTTCACTTCAGAACTTGAATGATAACCTGAACCGGAATTTATTCTTGACTTAATTTCAGTATGACAATCAAGGCATTTTGAATTGTTAACCTGTTGACCAAGTTCGTGGCACTTCGTGCAGTTGCTGATTCCTTCAAGATTTGTGTGAGCGTTAGTTAAATCTCCCGGGGAAATCTGCGCTGATATTCTGAATGAGAAAAGAGCAATGAAAGAAAAAAAGTATGTAAAAGATTTAAAGATATTTAATCTCAAATTATTAATGCTTTAAGATTGCTTCGCCGAACTTCTTGGTTATCCTTATTCCAATTTCTTCTAAAAATTTCGTAGGAAGAATTCCGCCGGCGAATATATAAACCAGATCATTTTCAATTACCAATGGTTGAGCTTTGTCCTTCAGTTTAATAATAGCACTGTTGTCAAGAATTTCCGAAACTTCCGAGTTGAGCAGTACATTAACTTTACCATTCTTCGAGTAATCATTAATTCTTTCGAGATTCTTTGGTTTACATCTTGAAAAAGTATCACCCCGGTAAGAAAGTGTAACTTCATTTTTTTCATCAACAAGAAGCAATGCACTTTCAATTGCAGAATCACCGCCACCTACAACTAAAATCTTTTGATTATGAATTAATTCCGGTTCTATCAGACGGTAAGCAACTTTTTCTTTCTCCTCACCAGGCACATCGAGTTTTCTTGGTGAGCCTCGTCTTCCAATTGCTAAAAGAACTGCCTTTGTTGTATAATGATTTTTGTCCGTTTGAACGATGAAGAAATCCTCATGTTTTTCTATTCTATCAACCTTTTCCTGCTCATTTATCGAAATATTATTTTTTGATAAAACTTCATTCCAGAGTGCAAGCAGTTCTGATTTGGACGTCTCTGAAAGTTTTATCTTACCAAATAAAGGCAGTTCCATTTGAGAAGTCATAACAATTTTAGCCCTTGGAAAATTAGCAACAGTTCCCCCTAATGTATCTTGTTCAAGTGTAGCAAATTTAAGTTTTCGTTTGGTTGCTTCCAATGATGCTGAAATACCTGCAGGTCCGGCGCCAACAATCACAACATCATATTTTGTGCTGCCTTTGCTTTTTAATTTTGATGCAAGGTAGCTCATCGCTTGTTTACCCTGTTCAACCGCATTTTTGATTAAACCCATACCTCCAAGTTCACCGGCGATATAAATCCCTGGAATACTTGTCTCAAATTCCTGGCTGATGTGGGGAAGTTCAACACCTCTCTTTTCAGTACCGATACAAAGTGAAATTGCTTGCACCGGACAGGCATGAAAGCAGGCACCATGTCCAACACATCTTGATGCATTAATAGTAACTGCTTTGCCATCAACAACACCAAGAATATCTCTTTCCGGACATGCAGCAACACAGGCAGCGCTTCCAATGCAAATATCGTAGTTGATAACTGGATGAAGTGAAACAGGTTCGTTAAAACCGAGTTCCTTCGCTTTTGCTATTTTTTTCTTTGTGGCTTGTGAATGCTTTTTATGTTTCCTTAGATAGAAGTAAAAAAGAATGGCAATGAAACCAATCACTAATGCATAAGTCACTATGTTCTCAATAAATACTTCCACCTTAAAACAAAATAATTATTAATCTAAAATTAAGCAATTCTTAAAACAACTCCGGATTGAGCAGAAATTCTTGCCACACAATTCTTATTACTTTAAATCTGAAAACGATATTCCCATCCGTTCTCTCTTTCGACTTTCTCAAGTTTACAACCAAGCGCCTCCCAATCATCTCGTTTAGAGTATAAGTTCTTTATGACTAATAATTCCTTAGACTCATCCCTGGTTTTACTATATGATCAAATAAATGAGAAGTGATTTTTATTTCATACAATGTGCCATCACTAACTTTTGGTTTTAGGTATAATAATCTACCAGTATAAGTAGTTATATAAAATTCTCGGACAAATATTTCAATGTCGGTTGTCAATTTTGACGTGGGGACTGAATTCGCCTCCATCTTCTGAAATTTGTAATGAACTTGTTCTTTAGTTAAAGTGGGCCAGTGTTTGAGATTATGATCTCTTCAGAAAAGGCGATCTTTATCGTCAATGGAATTCTGATCCATATAGCAAAAAACGCTTGAAGAAATATCCAACTTCTTTTTTTACTTATGGATTTTAATTCATGAATGTTAGAGGGATTCGTTAAGTAGTGGTAAAAAGATTTCTAACTTTAGATAAAAAAACCTATCAATATTTCTTCAGAGAGTTTTCTAAAAAGCAAATCTCAATGAGTTATTTTATTAGAATCATCTTGCGGGTGTTTGTGAAATTACTGGTCCTTATGGTATAGAAATAAACTCCGCTCGTAAAAGCAGATGCATCAAATTGTACTTCATAAGTACCTGCAGGTTTTTCTTCATTAACTAGGCTAGCAATCTCATTTCCGAGCACATCATAAACTTTTAGTGATACAAATTGTTTACTGCTTATTGCATACTGAATACTGGTTGTCGGATTAAATGGATTGGGATAATTCTGTGAGAGCATAAAACTTGTTGGCGATTCTTCTTCATTATCAATGCTGGTTGTTCCGTCATTAACGGTTAACACTGCAATCCCTCTTCCCAAACAACTCATCCATAGTTCATAACCACCTGGGATTTCTATTACTTCAAGTTTTTTAATATTACTATTTGGTAATCCTCCCCACTGTGGAACTCCGCCTGGTGGAGCCGGGAACGAACCCACGTTTACTCCATCGAACCAGCACAAACCGTTGTCATCCGACGGATACTCACTATCGTACTGCATCCAAAGTCGTCCATCTGGTGTAACAGCTAAAGGACGTACGTGTTCTCCGGGAAATGGCCAGCCCAGATCATGTTGATAAACCGTGTATGAGCCGTTATTTGCATCGAGGCGGATAAGTGTGCTGCCATTAATTGTAAACTGCGTCCAGGTTCCGATCCAAACGATACTGCTATCGTCAATGGCTAAGCCAGTGAACGATGTTGCTGAATTAGGGAAATCGCTGGGAGTACGTGAGAAGGAAGAGTTTCCATCAGTACGTAAGAGCTCAAATTCAGTTGATGCCCATATTGCTCCATCTAATGTAAGATCCTTTTTTATTTGGCTGCCCCAGCCTGTCAATGGTACAACAATCCAATCAGGAATACTTTCGTCATAGTATCTTACATTGAAATACTCACCAAGGCTCCACAATCTTCCTTGCGAGTCTTCAACAAATCCTTTGGAGACACTCATTGAATCTTCCAATGCAAAATAATTTGTTCCATCCCAGGCATGAATTCCGTGGAAAGTTGGATTGAATACTACATCACCATTTGATGGTCTGCTTATGATCGCTTGTGTATTGTCTGCCGGAAAAGGAAAGGGATATCCTAAACCATAAGTAAAATCATTGAAGCCCGTCCATCGCTCGCCATCAAATTTTTGAAATCCTCCCACACCAGTACCAGCATTTCCTGTAAACCAAACATTTCCTTGGCTATCAAGTGATAAATCTTCAACAAAATAATCTATTTGTGAAGTGTTCGTTATTCTATAACGTTGCCAATTGCCAGTTGCAAAATCACGTCTAGCTGCGCCTTCAATACCACAAACCCAAACATTACCTTGCTCATCTGCATCAACAGAGAGCGTAAATTCCCCCGGTCGCCAGGTTCCATAATTTTGCCAGGTTGTACCATCAAACATCCACGTTTCTCCAGTTGTTGTAACTAATAAGGCTTTCCCATTTCCAAAAGCTTTGAATGCATCAATATAAAAACTGACATTAATATATGGAGGGGGAGGGGCAACCCAGGAACCATCTGGACGTTGGTACTCAAGCGTTTCCCAATCACCGGGATTTGCCATACGTAATGCCCAGAAATTTCCCGCATCATCAACACAATCTTTTCCCGGCAATCCCGCAATGTCTCCGAATGCTGAAGGCATATAGCTTGACAATTGATTTGTCGCGCTGTTATAAGTGAATACATAACCATAGTATGTCTCAGCAGACCACACCAAATAACTTCCATCTAGTTTAGGCTGAACAGCTATTCTTGTACTTCCATCTTGCCAATAAGTCCACCCATCGTTTTTAGGATTAAAACGAACAAGACCGCCACTCGTAAACCAAATTGTACTGTCTGGTGCTAAATCAATATCATATGTATTTCCCAGCAGACCTGAATTGTTAGGATCAAATTTTTCAATTGATGAAATACCAACCTGGGGATTAAATTTCAGCGCCCCCGTGAAATTTCCCATCCAAAGATTTTTATCATAGTCTTCTATGATATCTAAAATTTGAACGTCCCCGTTGTCGAACGAACCTAGTATTGGATGATCAACATTTGAATAGTTTATCCACTTGTTTTCAGATTGGCTAAATTTTGCAAATCCTCCTTCGCCCCAATTACCTGTATTAGCTGCGATATATGGATCACCATTTTCATCTATCAAAAGAGCAGTAGCATAATCTCCCTGAATACCGGTATTGCCCGTGCGATAATATCGCCAGGAATATGTATAGGAATTCTGAGGTGTAATTTCAGAAACAAAAAATAAAAAACAACTAAGAGTAATGATAAAAGTTTTCAAAAGCTCTCCAAATAGTAATTTTGAATAAATACCGGGGGGATGGAATTTTATTTTAATAAAATCATCTTCTTTGTTTCAATAAAACTGCCTGCTTGTAATTTGTAAAAATATGTTCCGCTTGTTAATGAGGATGCATTAAACCTTACTTCATAATTTCCCGCGGGTTTTTCTTCATTAACTAAATTCGCAACTTCATTCCCAAGAATGTCATATACTTTCAGCGAAGTAAATGTTGATGAAGGAAGTGAAAATGAAATTGTCGTTGTTGGGTTGAACGGATTTGGGTAGTTCTGCACAAGATTGAATTTTTCAGGAATCTCGTTAAATTGTTCAATAGCTGTTGGGAAAGATTGTGAGTACTTTATTACTGAATAATAAAACTGTCCTACTGCGTACAAACTTAAATCAGTACCAAATGCAAGACCCTTGCCAACGCCCGCATATTGATTTACCTCGGCAATCCAAGGATTGCTTCCATCAGAATTGTATCTTACGGTTTCTAATCCGTGATATGTGGTCCCTCCAGAGTTCACTCCTAAATTTCCCGTTATATATATCTCATCCTGCGGTCCAATTAAAGCGAAGTATGGGAACTCTTCCCAAAGTTGATTTTCTTTTACTCTATTATACCACAAAAGATTTCCTGCGTGATCGAATTTAGCAATAAGCCATCCAACGTAGAACTCACCCGGTAATGCACCATAACCAGTGACAATTATATTTGATTGAGAATCAATATTTACCAATCTACCATATTCAGCGTTACCAAAATCATAAAACTTTTGCCAGAGGAGATTACCGGAATAGTCATATTTAATTAATCTGATATCGTTATTTGTTCCTGTGTTTACATCATAGTATGAACCAGTAATAAAAACTCCACCATTTCCATCAACTCTAATACCTTGCCCGGCTGTCCCAGTTTCTTCTTTTACCCATTGACGTAAACCTGAACTATTATACATTACAGTAATTAATCCACCACTGAGCCCACCACCAGTGATAAAGAGATTACCATATTGATCTAATTCCATACTTGTTGGTGTGTGAAAACCTCCATTCTGGTCAAATGTATCAAACCAAAGTTCAGTTCCATTGGGTGCATATTTTATAGTTACGAAGTCGTGAGTTGCCGTGTACTGCCAGGCTCTTCCGGTAACGTATATATTTCCTGATGGATCAACAATTGAACGAACTGCAAATGCCCAGGTACCGGAAATTAATTTATCCCAGAGTAAGTTACCGTTATTGTCATACTTCAACGTAAGAAGCCCAACTTCAACTGGATTACTACTGAATGTACGAGGATATCCGGTTACAATAATATTTCCTGAAGAATCTACAGAAAGCCAGGTCGCCACTACACCGAGATTTGGAATTGAGTAAAACTTTTCCCAAACAACGTTTCCATCTGTATCGTATTTAGTAGTTATAATTTTTGAATG
>JALONF010000296.1 GCA_025455085.1 Ignavibacteriaceae bacterium | reverse complement strand
AAGATCTGATTTACTAGATTTTGATAAATCTATTCCAGCTACTGCACTATACTGTGATTGGCTTCGGGACATATTGCCTCTTATTTAAATATTATGAATTACTAAAACCGGCAGCTTAGATCTCTGCAGTACTTTGTTTACAGTACTTCCAATTGTCGCATTCTTTAAAGTTGCTTTTCCCGCAAAACCGATTACAATCAGATCACATTTTTTCTCTTCAGCAACACTTAATATTATTTTAACCGGACTGCCTCTTTCGACAAGAATATTAATATCTTTTATAATATCCTTACCGAAAGCACGGGTAATTTTCTTCGTAATTTGTTTATTTATATTAGTTGTAAACTCTTTTGCTTCAGTGAATTTTTTATCTATGCTGGGGAACCTTTCAAGCCCCACATCAAATGTTAATAAATCTATCAATTGAGTATTTAGTACATAAAGAAAGGTCAGTTTAGCTTTGTATTGTTCTGCAATTCCGAGAGCATGGTTAAAAACTGCTTTCCAGTTTTCCGATAATTCTGTTGTATAGAGGATATGTTTATATTTTACTTTAGACATTTGCATTTAACTCCGAATTTTTTACAATTAAAACAATAATTAAGCAGAGGCTAAAAAAGCTATATTCCTAAATATTTTTCTGGAACATCTTTATAACCCCAGGCCTTTAACTGTCTTGACCAACCACCAAGATTTTCAATAGTTACTGGAATTATTTGAAGTCTGATAATCTCTTCTACTTTTTTATTGAAATAAATTTTATTGATAACTGTTTCAACTGATATTTCACCCCAAGTGAATGTCGGCTGACCTAGTAATATTTGTACATAATTCTTTTCGATATATTTCAGTTGAACGGGAAGTGCATCCACGGCAACAATTTTTATTTTGCCAGGTTCAATTACATCATTTACCTTCTCTCCGAAGAAAGCCCAGCTTCCAACCATTGCCCAGCCTTTAAGATCAGGATTTAATTTCATAACCTCAGACATTACAGCAATCGCATCAACTTCGGTTTCAGAATGATAATATGTCCCGACAATCTCTATATCAGGATAGTCAGCAACGGCTGTCATAATTCCTTTAACTCTTTCCTGAAGATTATTCGCCATCTTGTTACCACCAAGGATGGCGATTTTACCTTTACCATTAATTAATTGTCCTAACTCATTCATTAACTTTTTGCCCATCTCTAAATCATCAGGACCATAAAAAGCAAAACGTTTGGAATTGGGAGCGTCACTGTCAAAAGTCATAACGGCCACACCATTTTCAACCGCATAATTAATTGCCTGTGTAAGTGTATCTATATCGGAACAAGAAACAATGATTGCGCTGCTGCCATTTTGAACTGCCTTGCGTATTATTTCCGCCTGCTCAGAAGCGCTTTCATTATCGGGAGTTTGCCAATCGATAGTAACATCGAGCTTACTATATTTTTCAGAGAGAGATTCTGCGGTTTTTATCGCTCCGATTTTTGCTGATTCAAATACAGGATTTGCTGAACTTTTTGCAATCATTGTAATAACAATTGATTTTACATCAGCAGGTTTTTTACCGTCAATTTCATTACTGCCTTCTTCGCAGCTTACTAATAGAAATAATAAGCTGATAAAGAATAAAGCAGATATTTTTTTGATTTCTTTCATCTTGTTATAAATCCCTCAATCATTTTATTTTCTGAGAATATTGTCATGGATTCTATTATGCTTTTTCAGTCACAATTATTTTGTTGCGACGTTTTTCTAATTCGCTTCTTATTTCATAAGATCTTTCTTCGGTAATTTTAAAAGAGGCAACAGAAAAAATTGCGATCAGTGCACCGACCGCAGGAATACCAACATCAACAACTCTCATCCAGAAGAATGTGCTGGATGTTTGAGCGCCTCCAAAATCAACAACGAAACCAGTAGCATTTAACAGAAATCCTGAAGCACCAAATGCCAAAGCCATTCCAAGCTTAACCATCCACCAGTAAATCGCTCCAAACATTCCTTCACGTCTTTCACCTGTTTCCAGTTCATCCAGGTCACATACATCTGCAATCATTGAGCCCATTAACGTAAACAGTGCACCCATTCCAACGGCTATAAACGGCGCCGGAAGAATTACTTTCCAGGTTGCCAGCGGATCATAACAAAACCATTTTAATATGCTGCCAAACAACATTATTGATGTAGCAATTATGAAAGTTTTTCTTTTCCCAATTCTTGATGAAATCCAGGTAACTCCCGCTATTGCTGCAAGGGTTGAAATTGTTGTAACTGTTCCAAACAATCCCATATATTTTGCACCCATATCATTATCGCCGCCACACACGTAAAATATTGTTAGGTAAGAACTGAATGCTCCAACCAACATAATTGCATTAAAAACGAAAAACGTACCTGCACAAAGTTTTAAAAATTCTACTCTTTTAATAGTTATCATTAATCCTTTAGAAAATTCAACTATGTTTTTTTTCAAGCCTTCCAAAAATTTATTTTTTACTTTTATTTCCCCGTCCTGAGCCACAAATCGTTCTTTGCAAAATATTGCGGGCATAATGCCAACCACTGCCACAAAGACACCAATTATAATCGCAAGTGATCTTGCGCCCTGTACAGAATCAGAAAAGAATCGGTCATTCTCCATAAAAGCATAGAACCATGGTAACGTTATCCACGCGAACTGTCCCATAAAATTCATAACACCCATCAAGCGTGTACGTTCGTGATAATCAGAGGTAAGTTCATAGCCTAATGCAACCCAGGGAGTTGCAAAGATTGTATAAAATAAATAAAAGATTATTGAACCGATGAGGAAGAACCAGAAATAAAACATTTCGCTGTATCCTCCGGGCAGCTGCCACATTAAGGCAAATGTCAGTCCTACAAAGATTGCCCCAATGAAAATGTATGGCCTGCGTCTTCCATATTTAGATCGAGTATTGTCTGAAATATATCCCATTATAGGGTCGGTCAATGCGTCGGTCAGTCGTGGGATTGCCTGCAGTGTTCCAACAAGCGCGGGATTAATTCCAAGGCCAACGTTCAGTACAATTGACATATATCCTATTGCACCTCCAAGCAGGTTATTGACAATTGATCCTAACCCATATGAAAACTTTTGACCAAAGGATATTCGATCGCCTGGTGATGTTTTATGAATTTCTTTACTGCTCATTAACTTTCCTATTTTCGAATTGAAGGTGAAGGAGTAAATCTTTTATTTAATATACTTCGAAACAGTCCGGTATTATGAATTCGAAATAAAAATGATTATTGTTCTTTATAGACTCTGACGTAATCAACTAGCATAGTTTGCGGAAACGGTGTTTCGCTTGTAGGAAAACCAACATAGTTTCCACCAACAGCTACATTGAGTATTATGAAGAAAGGTTTATCAAACACCCACTCGCCCGGCAAATCC
>JALONF010000295.1 GCA_025455085.1 Ignavibacteriaceae bacterium | reverse complement strand
TGAATCAATTTCACTCAATGAATTCTCCAATTTCTTCAAGCGCTTATAATCTTCTTTGGCATTTTCAAACAATTGAAGATGCTTAGCAAAAGCTATTTTCTCCGAGCGGGATTCATCGAAATAGTAATCAACATTTTTCTGAGGAGATAGAGAAGGATTCAAATCTATCTTTATTTTTTCTCCACCAGAGATAATATCCTCAACGACAATTGAACTAATTCTGTTTTTTATCCCACCAAGATTTGCTAGAAGTAGCTTACCATACTTGCTGTATTCTTCTTCTTTTGTTCCTCTCTCAATTAACCCTTGCAGGTTTTGAATTTTTGAAGCAACTTTTTTTAATTCTCTTTCAATGTGATTTCTGACTAGTTTTTCTTTCGAATATTTATCTTCAAGATAATGTTTTTTTGAAAGCAAATAATTTACTGCATCAGCTACATTATCAAATAACTTTTTCTCTGTGAATGGAAGACTCTTGAAATTTTCAAATCCGAGATAAGATTGCTGTTCCGGTTCATCTATAAAAACACAAGGCCGGGAATATCTTATCTCATTAAGTACTTCAGCCAATAATTCAGGAATATTATCGCTACTATCATTTTTTAAACGTGATTTTGCTTCCCTGGTTACTTCACCTCCAAGTATCGCATATTTTTTGCGTATTGCAACAAGGTTATTTTCTTGATCGACCGGCAAATAAGTTATCTGATTCCAACTATTCTGGAATATTTTATTAATCAATTCTCTTTTAATACTCGTGACTGTCTGGTCATCAACTGATTTGAAAGCATTCGGCTGCTGATCTTCAACGATGAAAAAAACATTCGTGAACTTTCCCCGGATGGTAAAATATATTTCTGAATTAGAGCATCTTAATTTTATTATCCGATCATCACTTGCAATTTCAAGAGAAACTATATTTTCTCCAAGTGCTTTATCAAAAAAGTTAACCGTGTTCTTTTTAGCACGCGAATAATTTCTTCGGAGGTTTATATAGGAATTTCCAGGAATGACACAAAACTCTAAATAATATACTTCATCATTCTTTGAGGCAACAAGGATAAGCTTGCTTTTTTCCTGAGAAAATATCTCTTTGATTTTTGAATCCTCAAGAATTGGTTTTGCTTCGACTATAAATCTGTTCAGTACGAAATAGTTTTGTAACATCCACATCAATTATTTAATTTGATGAGCAAATTAAGTAATGCTGATGTGTAAAAACAAGAAAACAAAAAGTGTATGCTTGTATGGTTGTGGGCGCTTAATAATCATCATCTTACAGTCATACATACATGCAACTATGCAAACAATGGATTATGCGGGCTATGTTAATTGTATAAGAAAACAGCAATTGATATATTTGATTTATGAAAAATATCCTTCAAAATTCACTTATCAGAAAGCTTTTGTACATCTTACTAGGAATTGTAGTTTTTATTCTTCTGCTTGATAATTTAATTATGCCCTGGTTTGTAAGTTCACCTGAAACCACTGTTCCTAAAGTAGTTGGCCTGCAAATTTCAGAAGCCGTAAATATTCTTGAAACAGATGGATTTGAGCCGCTAATTAGTGATACATCTTATGGACTTCAGGTTCCAGTGGGAGCAATATTTTTTCAAAAACCTGAGGCAGGTGCAGTGGTTAAAGAAGGAAGAACAGTTTACCTTTTTGTGAGTGGCGGTGTTAGCACAATTACGGTTCCTGAATTAAAAGGTAAGTCTATTCTCGATGCAAAGTTTGCTCTTGAGCGATTAGGGTTAAAGCTTGGGAGAGTAGAAAGAATTCCTTCAAGCCAGCCGGAGGATATGATTTTTGATCAGCAATATGCAGAAGGCACTTTACTGAAGCAGGGTGAGATGGTCGGTGTTACTGTTAGTGCAGGAACTTCCGGAGGCAGCGTATTTGTACCAGATCTTATTGGAAAATCCTTAACCGAAGCACGAAAAATACTCGCTGATAGCTCACTTATCATTGGGAAAATTAATTATCAACCTTCTGCGACATTATTGCCCAATACCATTCTTGATCAATATCCTAGCAGTGGTAATTCCTTAAATCCTGGAAATGCAGTTGATCTGTTTGTAACTAAACCATCAGATGGAAATATTCCAAATGAGGAGAACGACTAACAATGGCTATTATTGCACCTTCTATTCTTTCTGCAGATTTTTCTAACTTATCGCAGCAGATAAGATTAACTGAAATGGGCGGCGCAGATTGGATTCACTGCGATGTTATGGATGGACACTTTGTTCCAAACATTACTATCGGACCCATCATTGTTAAGGCTGCAAGAAAATGTACAAAACTTCCTGTTGATGTGCATCTCATGATCGAGAAACCTGATAATTTCCTCGAAGCATTTGCTGAAGCCGGTGCAAACTATATTACAGTTCACGTTGAGGAAGTTGTTCATCTCAACAGAACAATAAGCAGAATTAAAGAGCTTGGTTGTAAAGCAGGAGTAGTAGTTAATCCGGCAACACCTTTGGATAGAATTGTCGACATAGCTGAGTATATAGATCTTCTTTTAATTATGACTGTAAATCCTGGTTTCGGTGGACAAAAATTTATTCCCAACTCAATCAGAAGAATTGAGGAAGCAGTTAAACTGAGAACAAAATTGAAAGCAAATTACTTAATTGAGATTGATGGTGGTGTTAACAAAGAAACGATTGTTGCTTCCAAAAAAGCCGGAGTGGATGTCTTCGTTGCAGGTTCTGCCATATTCGATGCTGACAATATTACCGCTGCAACTGCTGAGCTAAAAAATCTGGTAAAATAATTTAGTCCATCTAAAAACGTCGCAGTTAAAAAATAACCTCTTTTTAATTTCAAGGCTAAAAAAAAATTGATTTCCCACGTAATAAACCTTTCAAATGAAAAAACTTTTAGGCTTTACAAAGAGAAATATGACTTCGACATCTTTTTGTATCCAGGACTGTATTGTGTTGAGTTAAGAGATATTCCTTTGGAATTATCAGATTTTGAATTAGCGTCGAAGTCAAATAATATTTTTAAAGCAAAAAATGATATTATCATAACTGGCACGGTTAAAGATATTATAGATAGTTCCTATTCAACAAAGCTCGATGAAACAATAAATTCTGAAATTGCAAAAGCGATTAAGAATTTTAAGAAGAGTGAAATTATTCATTATGAAATCGGAAAAAGAAAATTTGATTTTAAGTTTGCTTATGTAATGGGAATACTTAATGTAACTCCTGATTCTTTCTCTGACGGTGGGCAGTTTATTGACAAAGATAAAGCGGTAATTCACGCAATAGAAATGATAGAAAATGATGTTGATATTATTGATATTGGTGGTGAATCAACACGACCGGGCTCCGAACCTGTTAGTGAATCAGAGGAATTGAACAGAGTTATTCCTGTAATTAAAGAAATCCTTAAAA
>JALONF010000294.1 GCA_025455085.1 Ignavibacteriaceae bacterium | reverse complement strand
GGAGTAACTTTTCTGTCATAAAATTCTTCAGTATATCTGATGATAGCTTGTTTGAGTGCTGGTATTCCATCAGCCGGTGCATACCTGACTTCTCCGGTATTAACGTGCGCAACGGTTGCCATAATAGCTTCCATCGGTACACGGGTTTTTGGCTCTCCTCCACCGAGGTGAATTACCGGGTCACCTTTCTCTTTTAAGATTGCAAACTTTTCATTGAGTGCAAGGGTAGGGGAGGGCTTTATTGATTTAGCAATAAGACTTAAGCTCATAATTTCAGCCCTGTAGTTTGATGATAATATAAATAATAAAAATTTACTATTGAAAATTATTTGTACTGTGCCCCATAAGCAAGTTAATTCAGAATCATCCTTAAGATAAAAGTTAATTTCAAGAATTACTTTTTAGGCTTGAAAGTAGAAAATTCATCAAATTATGTTGATAGCCTATTGACAATCATCTATTTATTTATAAAGTTTCCGCTGTAATTAGTTCTCTGTGCTGAGGGATGGAAGTGCAGCGAACCTTGGACGCGAGCCCGATCTTATGACTACCAAACTTTTCCACCCTCTGTTGAAGGGGACTAATCATCTCAAATAAAAGAAATTAATCACAAATTCAGGAGGGCGCTGATGTTACTTTCTTTTCAAAGTATTTTTCTTTTCTTTAATTAACAATTTAACTTCAACCAATTCAAGGAGTGTGCTTATGAAAAAGTTTCTAAACGTTTTGTTCCTCTTCGCGGTTCTTGTTCCTTTCATACATTCGCAGGATGGACTTGATATCTGGACTACAACTACTGAATCCATAGGTCGCATATATGGAATGGTGGTTGATCCAATTACTCCGAGTACAATGTATGCATTTGGATTAGATCAGGGTGTTTTTAAAACAACCAATAGTGGCGTAAACTGGACGCAGATAAATAGTGGTCTGACCAATACACAAGTTCAAGCAATGGGAATTAGTAATAGTAATCCTAATGTCCTTTACGCTGGTACTGCTCCAGGTGCAAATGATGGAGTTTACAAAAGTACCAATGGCGGGTCTTCATGGACGAGAGTTGTTAACGGTATAACGGAGCCAGCTGGTTCATTTGGTATGCAGGCTTTTGCGGTTCATCCCACTAATCCGGACATTGCCTACTGTGCAATATTTAATGCAACCGCTAATCCTACCAACGGTTTGTACAAAACAACTGACGGAGGAGCGAACTGGTTCCCTATCATAAACGGCATCGGTACTATCAAAACCTTCTTATCACTGGCTATGTCGCCAACTGATCCAAACACACTTTATGCTGGTACTTCTTTCGATCCTGGAACTTCAACTGGTCCTTCATCTATTTATAAAACTACAGATGCTGGAGCCAACTGGGTTCTTTCCAGCACCGGTCTTCCAACGGATCCAACTGAAATAAATCCTGTTAGGACATTAAATGTATGTGCAGCAAATCCGAATATTGTCATAGCTGGATTGTTTGTGAACACTACAACACTATTGGGTGGATTTTATAAATCTACAGATGCCGGTGCAAGCTGGGTTCAAAAAAATAACGGCTTGCCGATTATTCAATCAAAATTGCTTCGTTCTTGTGCAATCAGACCCGGATTTACTAATCAATATTATCTTGGATTGGATTACTCCGGTGGGACAGATATAGGTGTTTGGGCCACAACAGATGGTGGTGATAGCTGGTACGATTTTAATGGTGGAACAATGTTAAATACTTATGCAATAAGAGCTCTTGTTTTTAATCCAACCGGTAACCACACATTATTTGCGGGTCGTGGCAGTGGAACGGCAAACCTGGGAGGCATTTATGAGTATACATTCTCATTTGTACCTGTTGAACTAGTATCATTTTCAGCTGAGGTATTCAACAGCGACGTAACTTTAAGTTGGATTACTGCTTCTGAACTAAACAACTATGGCTTCCAGGTTGAAAGACGAAATGCTGACTCAAATGAATGGACTAATATCGGTTTTGTAAACGGTAACGGAAGCACAACTGAAATTCACTACTATGCATTTAGTGATTATTCACTGCCTGTTGGAAAATATATTTATCGGTTGAAACAAACAGACTTTAGCGGAAGTTATGAATATAGCAGTGAAGTTGAAGTTACAATTATTGAAGCATTGAATGACTTTACGCTCAATCAGAATTATCCAAACCCTTTCAATCCATCAACTAAAATTAGCTTTAGTATTCCTCAAAGCGGATACACTTCGCTGAAAGTATTTGATGTGTTGGGTAATGAGGTTGCTAACATTTTTGAAGGTGAATTAAGCCAGGGCAATTATGAATTACGATTCGATGCTTCAGGCTTATCAAGCGGAATTTATTTCTATTCCTTAACCTCCGGAGAATTCACAAAAACTATGAAGATGATTTTATCGAAATAATTTGGATGTAATCTCCTTAAACACCGCAATAGGAATTGAATCTTGTTGCGGTTTTTTTATTTCAAGTGATGACATTTTTTTCAGAGAATCCATTTTTCCATAATCAAATCCCTTTTTTACCCTACAAAATTACTTTTGAAATTTGTAGAAATTACATCATTTCCAGTGATTATTTAATTAAATGCAATAAATCCTCTGAACTCTTGCGGTATAATAGTTGAAAACAATCAGGAATTTATTAACAAAATTTTGGTCGAATATTATGCGAAATGATACTATAGGACATACATTTGAAAGAATAATAACAAGTGTTGTTTTCAGTGCACTTTTTCTGCTTGTTACCATCGTTTTTCTGAGTTAATTATTAACTGCTTAATTGCGTGTGCGATAAGTTTTTTTGTGTGATTTCCACAAGATAAACGGTGTCAATTGACACCGTTTTTTTTACCAAAATAATTTTAACTAAATGTTTTGAAATTTTTTCTTAAGCGCTTCTGCAACAATCGGGGGGACGAAATCACCCACATCGCTTTTTAAACTAGCAAGATTACGGATTATAGTTGAATTTAGGTAAGTAAACTTCTCGTGTGGCATAAGGAAAACAGTTGCAATATTATTTGCTAGTTTTCTGTTCATTAATGCCATCTGAAATTCATATTCAAAATCGCTCACTGCACGCAGCCCCCTAAGAATTCCAGATGCTCCAACAATTCTTGCGTGATCAACAACCAATCCATCAAAAGAATCGACTGAGACATTTGGGAATTCTTCCAAACTCTCCTTGAGCATACTAACTCTTTCCTCAGTAGTAAATAATGGTGCTTTGCCCGGATTGATTGCAACCGTTACAATCACTGCATCAAATAGTTCAATTGCCCGCTTAATTAAGTCTATATGTCCGTAGGTAACAGGATCAAATGTGCCTGGATAGATTATTTTTCGCATAATATATTACCGACAAAATTTTTCTAAATAACTATGCAAATATTAATGAATCAGAAAGACTTAA
>JALONF010000293.1 GCA_025455085.1 Ignavibacteriaceae bacterium | reverse complement strand
GTTTCAGAAGTGTATGGTTATCTTGCGAAGCAGACTCAAATTGCTTCTAACAAAGGAATTATTAAAATTATTGTTGATCCGGGAATCGGATTTGGTAAAAGAACTGAGGATAACCTAACAATTATTGAACGACTTGAAGACTTTAAATCTTTAGGGTTCCCGATCATGATTGGCTTGTCACGTAAATCTTTTATCGGAAATATCTTAAATTTGCCTATCGAAGAAAGAGACAATGCGACAAATGCACTGAATTTGTTTGCAATAAGCAAAGGAGCTAGAATAATCAGGACGCATAATGTTAAGCAGGCTGTTCAAACTTGTAAACTTTTTAATACAATGACCAATAATTAATGTTTGAATTATTCAAAATAGGATTCTTGACAGTAACATTTCTCGATGTAGTTGATATACTCATCGTTGGATTCATTGTTTATAAACTTTATGTTCTGCTCAGAGGAACAATTGCTGCACAGATATTTCTTGGTTTGATAATTATTCTCATCATATCATTTGCTGCTCAAGCAGTTCAATTTAAAGCATTGAACTGGTTATTAAAGTTAGTAACAGACATCTGGGTAATTGCGTTTGTAATTTTATTCCAGCCGGAAATAAGAAGGCTTTTAGTCATTCTGGCAAGAAATCCGATAATGAAAATATTTGGCAAGCACGATATGAACGAAGCGGCAGAGATAATTGTTGACGCCGCATTTGAGCTATCACAACGCCAGTACGGTGCGTTGATTGTCATTATAAGAGAAACAGGAATTCGTACTTATATTGAATCAGGCGAAGTGCTTGGTGCCAAGCTTAGTAAATCTCTTTTAACTTCAATCTTTTTCCCAAAATCATCTTTACACGATGGGGCGGTCATTGTCAAAGGTAATGTTGTTGAAGCTGCCAGATGCACATTACCACTTTCAGCGACAACACAAGTTGATGGAGAAAACCTCGGTATGAGACACAGGGCAGGACTCGGTATAAGTGAACAAGCTGATGTGATAAGTGTAATAGTTTCAGAAGAAACCGGTGGAATATCAATAGCAGAGAATGGAAGATTAAGTTCAGGCTTATCAAAAGAGTCGCTCAGAAAAAAATTAAAAGAAGCTTTTGTTACCCCAACTCCAAAAGGCTGGAAGGCATTATTTGAACAATTCAAAGGTCATAAACAGTAAAGCCCACAGGATTTGTGCTGTTATTCCTTTTTATAACGAAAAAGAAACTATAACTAGTATTGTAAATGACACCTTGGATTATGTTCAGTTTGTTTTTGCAGTTAATGATGGATCGGATGACGGGTTTTCGATTGAAGCAATTAATCAATCAGAAATAAAATTAATAAATCTCGACAGAAATTATGGAAAGGGAAAAGCTCTAAGCATTGGCTTTGAAGCTGCCGTTTCTGCTGAATTCGATTTTGTTGTAACACTCGATGCGGATCTGCAGCACGACCCTAAATATATTCCTAATTTGCTTGAAGGGTTGCAGTCATCTGACATTGTCATCGGGAATAGATTGAAAAATCTTAAAGGGATGCCTATTCAGCGAAGACTCAGTAATAAGCTTACATCTTTTTTATTAACAGTTAAAACAAGTCAAAATATTCTCGACAGCCAATGTGGTTACAGGGCATATAAGGCTGAAGTATTGAAATCGGTGAGAACAAATTGTTCGGGATTTGAGGCAGAGAGTGAAATTCTGATTAAAGCAGCTAAAAAAGGTTTTAAGCTAGGTTTTGTTGACATACCAACAATTTATGGCAGAGAGAAAAGTAAAATGCGACCAGTTCAGGCAATAGTTGGATTTCTGAGAGTATTATTTTCAAATTCTGCATCCTAATTTTTCAGTCGAATAAAAGTATTATAAAAGCTATTTTTGCAGGCGATATTATTTCCTAAATAGTATAACTAACTAATTCAGGAGGGCTAAAATGAAATTAAGATATTTTTCACATTCAGCGTTTCAGATTACGACATCTGCAGGGCATAAAATATTAATCGATCCGTTTCTTTCGGGAAATCCGACATCGCCAGTTAAAGCTAAAGATGTTTCAGCAGATTACATAATTTTAACGCACGCGCATGGAGATCATATTGGTGATGGATTTGATATAGCTAAGAGATATAGTTCAACTTTTATTTGTGTTAATGAACTGGCGGAGTATTGTAAATCGAAAGGTTTTAAAGCTCATAATATGCATATTGGCGGTGGACATAATTTCGAATTTGGGAGAGTTAAATTCACAATTGCTCATCATGGTTCAATGACTCCGGATAATCATTATGGAGGCGAACCTGCAGGTGTTATCATCTCTACGGAAGGAAAGAACATTTATCATACAGGTGACACAGGATTATTTTACGATATGAAGTTGATTGGTGAAATAACTCCGATTGATTACATGCTGCTTCCAATTGGTGATAATTTTACAATGGGAATAACCGATGCAGCAAAAGCTGTTGAACTTGTTTCACCAAAGATGGCGATACCAATGCATTACAATACTTTTCCTGTTATTGAGGCAGATCCGAGTGAATTTAAGAGAATTACAGAGTCAAAAGGATTAAAAGTTAGAGTGTTAAATTTCGGTGAAGAGATAGAATTATAATTCAACTACAAAGCAGATATAAATGACAAAAATTATCGCAATAGCAAATCAAAAAGGAGGAGTAGGTAAAACTACGACTGCAATTAATCTTTCCTCTTTACTTGCTGCCGCAGAAATGAAAACGTTGTTGATTGATATCGACCCACAGGCAAACTCCTCATCAGGTTTGAGCATCTTCAAGCATAATCCTTCTGTATATGAAGTGCTTGTAGGAAATGAAACTATAAAGGATGTGATAATAGAATCTTATATGCCATTTCTCGATTTACTCCCTTCAAACATAAATCTGGTTGGCGCAGAGATTGAGATGGTAGAATTGCCAAAGCGTGAGACAATATTAAAGGAAGCATTACGTGAAGTTTATGAAATATATGATTATATTTTAATTGATTGTCCGCCTTCACTTGGTCTTTTAACACTAAATGCATTAACTGCAGCGAATTCGGTTCTAATTCCTGTTCAATGTGAGTATTTCGCACTGGAAGGATTGGGACAACTGTTAAACACTATCAACATTGTTAAGCAGTATTATAATAGCGAATTATCAATTGAGGGCGTTCTGCTAACGATGTTTGATACAAGGCTTCGGCTTTCACATCAGGTTGCTGAAGAAGTTAGAAAATATTTTGGCGATAAGGTTTATAACACAGTTATCAATCGAAACGTAAGAATTTCAGAAGCTCCAAGTTTTGGTAAACCAATAATTCTTTACGATGCCGTTTCAACTGGTGCACAGAATTATATGGCATTAGCTGCTGAACTGATAGAAAGAAATTCAAAATCCGTAAACACATTTAGAAATGAGTAAAATGAAAAC
>JALONF010000292.1 GCA_025455085.1 Ignavibacteriaceae bacterium | reverse complement strand
GCATAAAGTTTTACAATTGCTGCATCAACCGATACATCTTTTCCCTGGTCGTAATCGTAAGCACATCGGTAGACGATGCTTTCCATCGGATAAATTTTAGCCGCCATTTCGGCAAGCATAAACTGAACAGCCTGAAATTTGGAAATTGTTTCGCCAAATTGCTTCCTGTGCTTTGCATAATTTGTTGATAATTCTAATAGCTCTCTTGAAGCGCCAAGACAGCAGGCCCCAATTGTTAATCTTCCACCATCTAAAGTTTTCATTGCGATAATAAAACCGCGACCTTCCCTGCCTATCATGTTTTCTTCAGGAACTTCAACGTTCTCAAAAGTGATCGAGTTAGTTGTGCTTCCTTTAATTCCTAACTTTTTCTCAGGATGACCGATAGTTATTCCGGGTAAATCTGCTTCAACTGCAAAACCTGTAATGCCTTTATCTGTTCTGGCAAATACTGAAATGAGATTTGCAATGCCAGCATTTGTGATCCAGATTTTCGATCCATTCAAAATCCATTTATCACCTTTTTTTTTCGCTTCAGTTTTTAGATTGAATGTATCTGATCCAGCTTCAGGCTCAGTTAGAGCAAATGACGCAATCATTTCACCAGAACATAATCTTGGCAAATATTTTTTCTTTAGTTCCTCTGAACCGCCAATATAAATAGCATTTGTTCCGATTGATTGATGGGCACCAACCATTGTTGCTGTAGACGAACAACCCCGTGCTATTTCTTCCATCATAACGCAATAACCAACTTTGCCAAATCCGCCACCGCCATATTCCTCTGGAAATGAAGTTCCAAAAAATCCTACCTCAGCTAGTTTCTTAATCAGTTCGTCTGGTATCTTTTCTTCTTCATCAATCCTTTGAGAAATAGGTTTGATTTCGCAGTTTGTGAACTCCTTAGCCAGGCCTCTTAGCATCTGCAATTCTTCCGAGAAGGTAAAATTCATATTTATAACAGTTTTGGGAATGATGAATAATAAATTCGAGTCCACCCGAAAGTTAAAAAATGGCTTAAATACATCAAAAAGTTAATTTTTTATCAAAATATTAAATTTTTCATAAATATTGACTTTTCTAACGATATTCGGCATATTTGATAGAGATGATCAAAGATTTTGTGTTAAATACAAAGAAAAACGAAAAAATAAGAATCACCACATACGGATACGAAAATTTAGAAACAGCACCATGCCTTATTTTTGTTCACGGATTCAAAGGTTTTAAAGATTGGGGCTTCTGGCCTTATTCTGGAAATTTTTTTGCTGGTAAAGGATTTTTTGTTCTTTCATTTAATTTTTCTCACAATGGAATAGGCGATGGTGTATCTGAATTTACAGAGCTTGATAAATTTGCGAAAAACACATTCTCTCTTGAACTTGAAGAGTTAAACGAAATAATTGATGCATACTTGCAGAATTTCTTTGGGGAACGAAAAAGTAAAAAGATTGGAATTATCGGACATAGTCGTGGTGGAGGAGATGCGTTGATAGTTTCATCAAAAAGAAATGAAATAGACGCAGTAGTAACCTGGGCTGCCGTTGCGAACTTTAATAGATATACTAAGCGGCAGGCTAAAGAGTGGCAAAGAACTGGTTTCTTTGAAGTGCTGAATACAAGAACAAATCAAATGATGAGATTGAATGTTTCCTTGCTTGAAGATATCGAAAAGAATAAAACTGATTTGTTAAATATTGAAAAAGCAGCAAATAATCTGAATAAACCATTGTTGATTCTTCACGGAGAACAAGACTTAACAGTTAAAATTGAAGAAGGTGAACAAATCTATAGTTGGTCAAATAAGAAATTAACTGAATTTCATAAAATAAAAGCAGCAGGTCATACATTCGATATTACTCATCCATTTGAGGGTAGTAATTCAAAGTTTGATTCTGTTTTAGATAAGACGTTAAATTTTTTCAAACAACACTTAAATTGAGGGACATATGAAAACATCTGCAAAGCGCCTGACATTTGCCCAGCTTCTTAGTTCAGTAAAAGAATCAGAGTTATTCTGGGTAGTCTCATTTTCTATTCTGACTGCAATATCTGCACAAATATCAATTCCAATTAAACCAGTGCCATTCACTTTACAAACTATGGTAGTTCTTCTAGCAGGAGCCTTCCTCGGTGCTAAGAACGGTGCTTACAGTCAGCTGCTGTATATTGCTCTTGGAGCTATTGGTTTACCAGTGTTCGCTCAAACTGCTGATGGTACGATGGGTTTTGCAAGGTTAATCGGACCAACAGGCGGATACCTTCTTGCATTTCCGGTTGCTGCTTATCTGGTTGGATTATTAACTGAAAAGAATCAAAAATACTTAACTGTTATTATTTCAATGTTTGTTGCTGAGTTGGTTGTGATTGCTTTTGGAACGCTCTACTTATATGCGACTTACCTTCACAACATTGTTGATGCAGTTAAAGCCGGTGCTGCTATTTTTACAGTTTGGATGGTAGTTAAAGTATTTGCTGCAGCTGCGATTTATTTTGCAGTTTCAAAAAAACAGCCACGATTGCCCTAAAATTTTGAACTGACTTAATTAATTCCTGATGACGATTAAAAACATCATATTCATTTTAGTTTTTCTTTCTGCTTTCGGATTCCTTTTCTGGAGTTTGAGAAATCTTTTTCTTTACCTTAAAGTTGCAAAGAAGAAAGACGACAGGTTTAATGATGTTGGAAGAAGAATTGGAAATGTAATTAAAATTGCCTTCGGTCAATCAAAGCTTCTAAGAGATCCTGCTGCAGGAACTGTGCACTTCCTGATTTTCTGGGGATTTGTTCTTTTCCTCTTTGCAGTTATTGAAACAATCATACAGGGCTTTTATTCACCTTTTAATCTTTCATTTTTAGGACCGATCTATTCTGCGATCACAATTATTCAGGATGTGTTTGGAGTTCTTGTTATTCTAGCTGTTATTGTTGCACTTCTGCGACGATATGTTTTTAGTATTCCAAGATTGCAGGTTGATAAAGCTGCTTCATTGGATGCAACTTTAATTTTGTCTTTGATTTTGATTGTGGTTGTCTCAATGATGTTTCAGAATATGGCTGGAATAGCGAAGAATGATTTTGTTCTTCATAGTTACGAAGTCCGACCAATTTCGGCTTCGTTTGCACCAATATTATTTGATAATCCTTCAACAGGTGCTGCCACAGCTTATGAAGTTTACTGGTGGATTCATATCCTCACAATTTTTGGATTTATGAATTTGCTTCCTTATTCAAAACATTTACACGTGTTCACTTCGATACCAAATACTTATTTCGCAAATCTTGATCCGATTAGAAATACGGTTAAACATCTAAATCTTGAAGATGAAAATGCTGAATCATTCGGTGCATCGGATATTGAGCATCTTTCATGGAAACAAATACTTGATGGATATACGTGTACTGAATGCGGAAGATGCAC
>JALONF010000036.1 GCA_025455085.1 Ignavibacteriaceae bacterium | reverse complement strand
GTCCTGCATAAACTTAACCATCGAATTAACGGAAGCATTCATCACATCGAGCATTGCTGAGGGATAAACTCCAAGGAAAATAATTATCAACGTTAACGGGATGAACATTGCGTATTCTCTTCCATCAAGATCTTTAAGCTGCATCCACTTTTCTTTTAATGTGCCGAGATAAACTCTCTGCATTGTCCACAACATATAGCCAGCACCCAAGAGAATTCCAAGCGTTGAGATTATCGTAATCAATCTTATAACATCATAACTGAATGCCCCGAGGAAAACAAATATTTCTGAAATGAATCCGCTTAATCCAGGAAGACCGATTGCTGCAAAGAATGCAACTGTAACAAATCCAGTATAGATTGGCATTTGAGTAGCCATCCCACCGAAGTCATCAAGGTTTCTTGTATGTGTTCTGTCGTAAAGAACTCCAACAATTAAGAAGAGCATTGCTGTAATTGTTCCGTGGTTAAACATTTGGAGTATCGCTCCTGAAATTCCCATCGTATTTAATGAAGCCATTCCAAGCAAGCAATAACCCATATGAGAAATTGATGAGTAGGCAATCAGCTTTTTGAAATCTCTTTGCGCCATAGCAGCCAGAGCACCATAAATGATATTTATCATTCCAAACAATCCGATATACCATGCAAGCTGCTGAGTTAACTCAGGAAAGATCGGATAGTTGAATCTCAGTATTCCATAAGTTCCCATTTTCAGAAGAACGCCAGCCAGAATAACGCTGATAGGTGTTGGTGCTTCAACGTGTGCATCGGGTAACCACGTGTGGAACGGAAACATCGGAATTTTAATCGCGAATCCGGCAAACAAACCAATGTATGCAATGAACCGCCAGTTATTCGGATTGAGTGGTGATAGAACTCCGTCAATTGTGTAGTTAGCCGTGTTCATCATTTCGAGGATATTGAACGTAAATACTTTTGAACCATCAGCAAGTGTCTCAGTTGTGCTGAAGTATAATCCAATCATAACAAGAAGAATAAAAACGCTTCCAAACAAAGTATAGAGGAAGAACTTGATAGCTGCATATTCTCTTCTTGGACCTCCCCAGATTCCAATAAGGAAGTACATCGGGAGAAGCATAATTTCCCAGAAAATAAAGAACAGGAAGAAATCCAGAGAAACAAATACTCCCATCATTCCGGTATCTAATAAAAGGAATAAAGCAAAGTAACCTTTCAACTGACGATCGATTGTCCACGAAGATAAAGTTGCGATGAAAGTAACAATTGCAGTTAAAAGAATGAGTGGTGTACTTAATCCATCAGCTCCAAGGAAATAATCAATTTTAATTGTTCCGATAAACGGGAAATCTTTAATCTCAATCCATCTGAATTTCTCAACAAACTGAAATGAGCTTGCCTCATTTATTCCGCCGAGCGAGTAATTGTAATTGCTCATTAACACAGCTGCAAGAACTACTTGGATTCCTGTTGCAAGCAAAGTAGTGTACTTAATAGCAGCTACATTCTCTTTTTTGAGGAAGAGAATTATTACCATCCCGACAACTGGAATGAATGTTAGAAATGTTAGTATTGGAAAATTCATTTATCTACCCAATGTTTTCAAATATTTTTATCGTAACTCAGTTCTCCTGAACTGAGCGTTAATTGTTATAATCTCAGGACTGGAGTCCTGAGCTACGAGTATTTTCTAAAATGATTTAAATAGAAATAATAAAATCACGATTGAGAATATTACCATTATAATGTAAGTCTGCACTTTACCAGTCTGGAATCTTCTGAAAAACAATCCGATGAATGCACTTAAGTAAGCCATAAAGTTGACGAGACCATCAACAACTATATTATCAAACCTGCCTGTAAAAGTAGAAACTGCTTTTGTTACTGTAGCACTTCCATCAACTATTCCATCAACTATAACGCGGTCAAACCAGGCTACAAGCCAGCTCAAACCTAAAGTCCCTGCAACAAATGTTTTATGATAGAGTTCATCGAAATACCACTTGTTGAGTGAAAAATTGTAAAGCGGTTTAAATCTTTCAGTGAGTTTATCTGCACTAATCTTTTTCCATTGATACATTGTAAACGCAAGAAGTATCCCACATATAGCTAGCAGCTCGGAAAGAATAACTGCCGGCCAGTGAGCGTGATGTAAAGCTTTAGTATATGTCTCGGAATACATTATGTCGTGCTGTTCAGATGATTCTGATATTGCAGCTTCATCTGATTTCATAAAATCCCAGCGAGCATTTTCGGGAGTGTAAATAACAGGATTCTTAATCCACTTTGAATAAAACCAACCTGCGTCCGGACTCATCGGATTCGGTGTATACCAGAAGAACAAAGAAAGAACAGAAAGAACAACCAAGGGCATTGCCATTGCAAATTTTGATTCGTGTGCGTGATCATATTTATGCTGATCTCTTGGTTCACCATGGAAAGTTAGTATCACAAGTCTGAACATATAGAATGCAGTCATCAACGCAACTAAAAATCCAACGAATGGGAATAGCCAGTGTCCGGTTAATGAAGCAAATGCGAAAGTTCCAGAAAGAATTCCATCTTTGCTGAGGAATCCTGAAGTAAGCGGTATTCCAGAAATTGCAATTGATGAAAGTAAAAATGTTGCATATGTGATCGGCATTTTCTTTCTTAGTCCGCCCATATTTCTAATATCCTGCTCGTGATGCATTGCATGTATTACCGAACCGGAACCAAGAAACAAACAAGCTTTAAAGAATGCGTGAGTGACTAAATGGAAAAATGCAAATTTGTAAGCCCCGACTCCAAGCGCCATTATCATATAACCTAATTGAGAAACTGTGGAGTAGGCGAGAACTCGCTTGATATCATTCTGTGTTAATGCAATTGTAGCCGGGATGAATGCAGACAAAGCACCGATTGCTGCAATCACAAGCATTGCATCAGCAGTAAGTATTCCAAAAACTCTAACAACGAGATAAACACCAGCAGCAACCATCGTTGCAGCGTGAATCAATGCGCTGACAGGAGTTGGACCTTCCATTGCATCAGGCAGCCAAACGTGTAACGGAAACTGTGCAGATTTTCCAATTGCACCACAAAAGATTAATACTCCTGTTACAGTCAGCCAGAATTCGCTATTGAATGGAAGATTTCCTTTTGCTATTTCACCAAAAATTTGTTCAAATGAAAAAGTATTATAAGTAATGAATAGTATCAGCAAGCCAGCTAACATTCCGAGGTCGCCAATTCGATTTACAATGAATGCTTTCTTACCGGCATCTGAAGCAGATTTCTTTTCATACCAGAAACCAATTAAAAGATAAGAAGATATTCCAACAAGCTCCCAGAAAATGTACATCATCAGCATATTGTGAGTGAGAACGATTCCTGACATCGAGAACGTAAACAATCCTAAATATGCGAAGTATCTGTTATACCTGATATCACCCTTCATATAATCGATTGAGAAGAAGTGAACAAGGAAACTGACAATGTAAACCACAACAATCATCAGAGCACTGATATCATCTATCAACATTCCGAGGTAAATGTTGATTGATCCAAATACGGGAACATTACCCATATCAATCCATTTGAACTCAGAAACAATTTTTGTGTCAGCGAAATAAGTTAGCTTTCCGAATAAAAGAATTGCAGAGAGAACAAGACCTGCAAACAGAACAAATACTTCAAAGAAAAATATTTTTGGAATCTTCTTTCCGAGTAATAATGTAACCACAAAACCCAGAAGCGGAAGAAAAAGTACAATTACTGAAATATTTATTAAGAATGATTCAGACATTTCTTTAATCTCTTAGTTCGTCGATTTCATCGACATTTACATTTACAAAAGTTTTATACACATTAAGCACAATAGCCAGAGCAATTGCAGCTTCAGCAGCAGCAAGTACGATTACAAACAGAGCAAACAGTTGTCCTTGTAGTCCAAAATTTCCAAATCTCGAAAAAGCAATAAAATTAATATTCGAAGCATTAAGTATTAATTCAATCCCCATCAGTACCATTATTGCATTCTTCCTGGTGACGATACCATAAATTCCAAGGCTGAATAAAAGAGTACTAACTATCAAAAAATGTGTTAAGGTAACTTCCATTGATAATTATAAATTATGCATTATAAATTCTTAATTATTTCCTCGCCATTGATGCGGCACCGATTAAGGCCACTAATAATAAAATTCCAAGTAACTCAAAAACCAAAACGTATTCATTTAAAAGCATTTTACCGAGTGTTGATAATGTTGATTCAGGCATTTCCGAATTAGCAATAAACCAATCCGTGTTCAATATTACAGCTCCGATAATTCCTGTAAATAAACCAACACCAATTGCAGCAGGAAGCGTCTGTATAGTTCCTGCTTTAATATCTACACTGGTTATTTTGTTTGTAATCATCACTCCAAAAATTAACAGGATCAAAATACCGCCCACATAAACAATTAACTGAACGATTGCAACAAAATCAGCACCGAGTAAAACGTAGATACCTGCAACACCAAAAAATGTAAACAAAAGAAAGAAAGCAGCACGAACAATATTTCTTGTCGTTACAACAAAGAAAGCTGAAAGCAATGTTAATGCTGCGAACAGATAGAATATTAAATCGTAAACGTTCATTGTTTATTTTCTTCTTTATTGTCCGATTTTGTTTCAGCAGGTTTGTTAGCTTGTGCAGCTTTATCTTCGTCTGCTTTTTTTGCGGCTGCTATTTTCTCGGCTTCTTTCTTTGCCTGCATCTCTTCGAAGTTTTTCTTTTTCTGAATTCTTTCTTCAGGAGTAAGAGTCACAAAATCATAAACAAGATTTTCTCTCTGGAATTCAGAAAATTCATAAGTATCAGTCATATAAATACATTCGGTAGGACAGGGGAAAACACACAACTGACAGTAGCAGCATTTAGCAAAATCAATATTAAAGGTGGTTACCCACAAAGCTTTCTTTTTTCCGTTTGATGTAGTTCCAAGATCTTCACCTGGAATTGATTTTACAGTTTCAATCTCAATACAATTAACAGGACAAGCTCTTGCACACTGATCGCAGCCAATGCAATCATCCATATTAACATAAAGTCTGTTCCGTTCTCTTTCCGGCATCTGTGGTTTTACTGAAGGATATTGAATAGTAACTGCAGGAATAAATAAATGCCTGAAAGTTACTTTCATTCCAACCAGAATTGTATAAAGACCTTGCCAGAAATTGTAAATATAATCTCTCATATCACATTAAAGTTATCAAACCAACTAATAAAAGAATTACGAATGAAAAAGGAATTAAATATTTCCAGCAGAATGCCATAAGCTGATCAACTCTGAAACGAGGCAATGTCCATCTTAACCACATTTGAACAAACACTCCGAATAAGCCTTTTGCTGTAAACCAGAAAAATTGTTCAATCGGAACTAACCAGGTCCAACCAAGAGTATTCCCAAGATATCCGAAAGGTGATTGGTATCCTCCAAAAAATATAACTGATACAATTGCAGACACGGCAAACATATTAGCATATTCAGCAAGAAAGAACATTGCGAACTTCATACCTGAATATTCAGTATGATAGCCTGAGACTAATTCTGATTCTGCTTCGGGAATATCAAAAGGTGTCCTGTTAACTTCAGCGAGAGTGCTTGTATAAATTATCAAGAAACCTAAAATCATTAATGGAATTAGTAATATCTTTTGTAAACCAACTGCCGGTCCGCCTAGAATCAGCCAGTTCCAGAAATAAGCTGTCTGCATTTCACTTAAGTCGTAAAGACTTAAAGTGCCAGTTAGCATAATTACTGTTAGTATGATCAACAAAGTTGGAATTTCATAACTGATAATCTGAGCAGCAGCACGCATAGCACCAAGCAAAGAATATTTATTGTTAGAAGCCCAGCCTGCCATTAGAATGCCGGCAACTACAAGTCCTGTAACACCAACAATGAAGATTATTCCAAGATCAATTTTTGAACCGATAAAAAATCCTGAGAAAGGAATTGCAGCAAAGGCAGCATAACTTCCCATGAAGACAAGAAGTGGAGCGAAATTAAATAGAGCTTTATCAGTTGCGTGCGGAACCAAATCTTCTTTTTGCAGAAGCTTAATTATATCTGCGATCGTTTGAAGAATTCCATGATAACCAGTACGCATTGGTCCGAGTCGATCCTGCATATGTGCGGAGACTTTTCGTTCAGCTAAAACAGCAGCTAAAGCAAATGGTAAAATGAAAACAAACAGCGGAAGTAAGCTCACAATGAACATTGCAAGAATTTCACTTCCGGTAAGATTATATAACCAGTCGTACATCATCTGTCAATCTCTCCTAAAACAATATCAACGCTTCCAAGAATTGCCACAACATCAGCAACCATCCAGCCTTTACATAATTCACCAAACACCTGCATTGTTACAAATGACGGTGCACGAACTTTTACTCTTGCAGGATTAAGTGAGCCATCGCTTATAATGAAATAACCTAACTCACCACGTGGATTTTCAACTCGTGTATAAATTTGTCCTTCAGGTGGTTTTATTCTTTTTGGAATTGCAGAGGTTACATCGCCCTCTGGAATTTGTTCAATAGCCTGTTCAATTATTTTTAGACTTTCTTCCATTTCCAAAACACGAACGTAGTACCTATCCCAGCAATCCCCAACTTTTCCTTTTTCACCTTTGCCAACCGGAATATCATAATCAAATTTATGATAGATTGAATACGGATCATCCTTTCTTAAATCCCATTTCATTCCACTTCCGCGAAGATTTGGTCCGCTAACTCCGTAGTTTATTGCTGTCTCAAGTGGGAGAACACCAACGTTTGCTGTCCTTTCAATAAAAATTCTATTGTATGAGAGAAGTTCGTTTAATTCTTTAACATTTGGTCTGAAATCTTTGATGAATTCTTTTGTAAGTCTGATGAAATCCGGATGAAGATCATGAGAAAGTCCGCCAATCCATATATAATTATAAAGCAGTCTTGCACCACAGGTTATTTCAAAAAGATGCAGAATTCTTTCGCGGTCTCTGAAGCAAAAGAGGAATGGTGTGAAAGCTCCAATATCAGCACCGTAAGTACCAATTGCAACTAAGTGAGAAGCAATTCTTTGAAGCTCACCCATTATTACTCTTATGTAATCAACTCGTTCAGGAACTTCAATCTTCAACAATCTTTCCATTGCAACTGCATACCCAAATTCATTATACATCGAGGCAAGATAGTCCATTCTATCTGTGTAAGGAATAACTTGCGGGTAAGTCATGGCTTCGCAATGTTTCTCAAAACATCTATGGAGATAACCAATATGAGGAATGACGTCTTTTATTATTTCACCATCAAGCACAAGCTCCAATCGCAACACACCATGTGTTGACGGGTGCTGAGGCCCCATATTCAATACCATTTCTTCGGTCTTCAGTTTTGAGTCCTTAGTATTTTGAATTGAGTATTGAGTCATTTGTTGTTTTATTTAGCGCTATTAACTTTCTAAGTTAATAAGGTACTTTCATCCCCTGATAAAATTCTGGATTTTTGTAATCTTTTCGTAAAGGATACCCAAATTCCCAGTCGTATGGCATAAGTATTCGCCTTAAATCAGGATGATTCAGAAAAACAATTCCATACATATCATAAGCTTCTCTCTCGTGCCAGTCAGCACCTTTCCACACTTCTGTCACTGAAACAACTTCGGGTTTTTCTCTAGGCGTAGAAGTTTTAAGAGTTAGTTTATGTTTTAATTTTGTTGATTCTATGTGATAATAAACGCTGAGAGTTCCTCCTTTAATAGTTTCCAATCCTTTTTCATCTTTTTCTTTTGTACCGTTTGCATCATCAACACCGGAAAGATTCATTAGTGAATCGAACAGCAAATCATTTTCGTCGTGAAGGAATGAACATATTTTATCAATCTCAAGAGGATTAATAACTATAAAAGATTCGACAGGTTTATCAGTCCTCAATTCGATAATGGAAGAACCAAATTTTTCTTTTAATTGATTGAATATTTCTTCAGCAGTTTTCATGCAGTCTTTCCGACAAAACCGGACCTAATCGGTTTAACAATAGATTCATTTCTGATTTTTTCCTGCAGTTTCAATAAACCCTCCAGCAACGCTTCTGGTCTTGGTGGACAACCCGGAACATAAACATCTACCGGAATGACACGATCTACTCCTTTTAAAACATGATAACCATGTTCCCAATAGGGACCGCCGCAGTTTGAACAGCTTCCCATTGAAATCACATATTTTGGATCCGGCATTTGTTCATACAATCTTTTTATTCGGATAGCCATCTTGAAAGTTACAGTACCTGAAATAATAATAACATCTGATTGTCTTGGTGAAGGACGGGGAATAACACCAAATCTATCAAAGTCATAGTGAGAGGCAGAGGTTGCCATCATTTCGATTGCACAGCAAGCTAATCCAAAACCAACCTGCCAGAGAGAAGACAGTCTCGCCCAATTAAAGAGGTCTTCGGTCTTCGCAATTACTATATTACCCTCTGTAAATTCCTGATCCAGTAATCCCATATTCAGCTTGCAGTCTTTAGTTCTTCTTTTTGAGTTTCAGTTGATTTAATTATATCTAAGGTAGGTTCTTTAATTTTTGGTCTTGCCCATTCAAGGTCGCCCTTCCTCCATTCGTAGGCCATACCTACACCTAAAAGAATAAGGAATATTGCTCCGATTAGATATCCAACGATTCCTATTTCTTTATAAACCAATGCCCAGGGAATCAGAAGGACAACTTCAACATCGAATATTAAAAAGATAAGTGCTACTACATAAAAACGAATGTTAAACTTAACCCAGGGCGAACCTTCAGGATTTTCACCGCATTCATAAGTGGTTAGTTTTTCAAATGTGGGCCGTTTAGGTCGGAGGAGGCGAGCAACATAAATTGCAACAACAACAAACAACGCTGCTGTTAAAATAAAGACAAAGATCTTTCCGAATTCTGTTAGCATTAATTCCAAAAATTTAGTTGGAAAATTAACAGTACCGTTCTGTAATGTCAAGAAAAGTTTTATTAATTGTAAAGGTATTATTTAAATTGTTTGTGTTAATCTTAAATTATATATTTCACAAAGAGAATACTTTTTGAATATTTAAGTATTTTTGGAGGGACTTAAATATCTTCTATTCAATACTTCATACAAATTATAAATCTTAATGGACTTAGTAAAAGTTTATCTGATTCAAAGTATTACTACAGCAGCAAATAATCTCAGGCTTAATGCGCAGCAGATTGAAGTTGTTGGATTATTGCGGGAGACAGTTGTTAACTCAAAAGACCTTGGTGCTGAACTTCTACTGATGAAAAAAACAACCGAGCTTTCGAAGTTAGCAATACGGTTAAGTGAAATTCATTCTTTCTTTAGCAGGTATTTAATAAGAGACCTGAATCAGTTTCTCGAAAACGTTAGTCCCAAGATTTATAAAGATGCGTTCAATAAAATTAATAATAATCATTCAACGCCGCTTGATGTTGAACTGGTTGATCGTAGTAACTTAGCTGGTGAAATAATGGTCGCAAATGTTTCGAACGCTGATGAAAATCTTATGGAAGAAAAAAAGATAAATCCTAAACAAGCAATAGATTTTGAAAAAAAGATACTCAGTCCGGTTAAATCATTAGATGATCTTTTGAAGAATATACCATCAGGAAATGTTAGTAAAAAAGAATTAGTGAATTATAGCGAACTTATGAAAGAGCATTCTGCACTTGCATCTTCACAGGGATTTCATGTGATTGCAAAAATGCACGAAATAATTTCTTTAGCATTGAGCGCAGTAAGCAAAGGTAAACTGTTTGCTGATAAACCGGTAATCGAATCACTTCGAGCTTGCTTAATTGTGATAGTTGCAGTTGTTAAAAGAAAAGATGTTGACATAACTGGATATCTTAATAGAGCAGAAGAATTCGGTACTAAATACTTCCAAGAAAATATCAAGGTGTAACAGGATGAATTTATATGCAGTTATAATGGCTGGTGGAATAGGTGCAAGGTTTTGGCCAAGAAGCAAGAAGAAAAGTCCCAAGCAACTTCTGAAAATTATTGGCGAACACACTATGATCCAGGAAACTTTCACACGATTAAACGGACTTGTGCCAAAAGAAAATATTTTAATCGTAACCAATGAAACGCAGAAACCTGGGATAATGGAACAACTACCAGAGATTCCTGTTGAAAATATTATCGTCGAACCATTTGGAAGAAATACTGCTGCGTGTATTGGGCTTGCCTCTGTCATTATTCAGCAGAGGTCTGCTGATGCTATTACATTTGTAATGCCAGCCGATCACATAATAAGAGATAATGAAAAATTTATTGATACATTAAAAACTGCAGCACAATTTGCAAATGATAATCCAGCACTAGTTACGATTGGAATTCAACCAACAAAACCTGAAACAGGATATGGCTATATTCAGATTGATGAAGAGTCAGGGAAAAATAATGTTTATAAAGTTTTGACGTTTGCTGAAAAGCCAAACTATGCTACGGCAGTTAACTTCATCCAGAGTGGAGATTTCTTCTGGAATAGCGGTATGTTCATCTGGAAAATTGATACAATATTAGATGAAATAAAAATTTTAATGCCGGATCTTTACGAAGGTCTTGTCAAGATGAGAGAGCAAATAAATAATCCTGAGTTTTCGAGTACTCTTTCTGATATATACGGACACTTAAGAAGTATATCCATTGATTATGGTATAATGGAAAAATCTGACAAGGTTTTTCTTGTAAAAGGTCAATTTAGCTGGAGTGATGTTGGAAGCTGGGAAGCAGTTTATGAACTAAGCGACAAAGATCAGGATGGTAATGTTAAAGTTGGAACTGTTTATACTGACATGGCCATGGATTCTTATATTTACTCTCCAGATAAATTTACTGCAGTCATAGGCCTGGATAACGTAATTGTTATTAATCACGACAACGCTTTACTTATTTGCAAAAGAGACAAGGCTCAGGATGTGAAAAATATAATAGATTTCCTAAAACTTAATAAGTTGAACGATCATCTATAATTATTAATGAAAAAGGTAATTACTGAGAGGGATATTTTAGAGCTTGAGAAACAGGGGATTAAAGTTTTGGTAAAAACCAAGGATACGATTCTTACTCCGCTTGCATTAGACCGAATTCGTTCGTCAAAATTTAGTATTGTTGAAAAAGAAATTACTCAAACAGCACTAATCCAAACTGCCAGCACAGGTAATTCAACTTCAGGAAAAAGTTTGATTATTGGCAGCGACCACACAGGGTTCAGAATAAAAAATATTTTAATTAAGTATTTAATAGATAAAGGTTATCAGTTGACTGATGCAGGTACTTATGATGAGAATCCTTGTGACTATCCTGACTATGCTGAAATTGTTGCAAGAAGTGTATTCAAAGGAGATTCGGATTATGGTATTTTGATAGACGCTACTGGTATTCCATCCTCGATTGCTGCAAATAAAATTAAAGGAATACGGGCTGCAACTTGTTACAATGCTTTCAGTGCGAGGAGCTCCCGGGCGCATAATAATGCAAATGTGCTTGTAGTTGGTGCAAGAGCATTAGGCGAAGAGACAATTAAACTTATCGTAGATGAATGGTTGTCTACTCCATTTGAGGGCGGGAGACATCAAAAACGACTGGACAAAATTACTGACATTGAAAATGAAAAGCTGAAATAAGTCCCTGCTTTATTAAATCATATTTTGAAATAAATCCTTTAAATCATAATTTTCATCAGCCAAAAAAGATATTACAAAAAAGATTACGATGATTTACCAGCCAACGGCACCTCTTAAAACAGATAATAAAAACCAATTGCAGGAATTACTCTAAATTGTTCATAATCAATTCACCTTTAGAAGAAATTTTAGAAATAAACCATCACATTTATCTTCTTAAAGTTTTTTCTCCTGAGCTAACATCTATAATTAAACCTGGTCAATTCCTGAACATCAGAGTTTCTGAAAGAGCTTTTCCTCTTCTCAGAAGACCATTCAGTGTTTGTGACGTTGATGGTGACCATCTCTACCTAATGTTCAATATTATGGGTGAAGGAACAAATATGCTTGCTCATAAACCAATTGGTTCCACTCTTGATATTCTTGGTCCACTTGGTAATGGATTTATCCTGGATGGTAATTATGAAACTGCTGTAATCGTTGCAGGCGGATTAGGAGCTGCTCCATTTCCCTATGTAACAAGAATGCTTAATGGAAAGAAAAATATTCTGTCATTCATTGGCGGAAGAACAAAGGATGATGTAATAACTTATAATTTGAAAAATGTTAAAGAGGCTTCTGATGATGGGTCGCTTGGTTTCAAAGGTAATGTAGTCCAGTTGCTTGAGAATAATCTTGAATTATTAAAATCTAATAAGATTAAAATATTTTCTTGTGGACCTACTGTAATGCTCAGAGCTTTAAAAGAGTTCTGCCTTAAGCACGACTTTGAATGTGAAGTATCAACCGAGTGTGCTATGGCTTGCGGCTTTGGAATTTGCCAGGGTTGTCCGATTGAATCCACAACCCAGACAGATAAATATCTTCTAGTTTGTAAAGATGGACCTGTATTTAACATTAAAGATGTTGTGATATGAGTAAAGTAGATCTATCAGTAAAAATAGGTTCACTAACTTTACGAAATCCAATAATGCTAGCTTCGGGTACGGTTGGTTATGGAAATGAAATGGCTGAGTTTACTGATTTGAATAAGCTCGGTGGAATAGTAACAAAATCTTTAAGTCTTAAACCAAGAAAAGGAAATCCACCACAAAGAATTGTTGAAACCCCAGCAGGAATGTTAAACGCAATTGGTCTTGCCAATGTTGGAGTGGAAGTTTTTCTGAAAGAAAAAATTCCATTCCTCAAACAATTTGATGTCCCTCTGATTTGTAATATTGCCGCAAGTACTATTGAAGAGTATGTCGAGTGCACAAAAATTCTTACTGTCGAAGAAACAATCAAAGCTTTCGAGATAAATGTATCCTGCCCAAATGTGAGGGAAGGTGGACTTTCATTTGGTAATGACTTGAAATCCGTTGCGACAATTACAGATAAAGTCAGAGCAGTTACAAATAAACCTTTAATTATGAAACTTTCTCCTAATGTTTCATACATTTCTGAATTTGCCAAAACCGCAAAAGAAAACGGTGCCGATGCTGTATCAGCAATAAATACATTGGTCGGAGCGGCATTTAATATTTTTACACGCAAACCTAAAATTCAAAATGTAACAGGAGGGCTGTCTGGACCCGCAATAAAACCGGTGGCAATTGCTAAAGTTTTGGAAATATCCCGACAAGTTGACATTCCAATCATCGGCATAGGTGGAATTATGGATTGGAGAGATGTTATTGAATTTATGATTGCCGGTTCTTCAGCAGTTCAAATTGGAACTTTAAACTTTATTGATCCTTCTGCTCCTGGGAAGATTGTTCAACAGCTTGAAGAACACTGTATTAAAAACGGAATTGCAAATATTTCATCACTCATTGCATCATATCAATTATAATTGAATGGATCTTGATACTTCGCTGAAGAAACTTTTCTCTCTTCACACATTTGGAATTAAGCTCGGGTTGGAAAATACAATTGGTTTTCTTGACCATTTGGGAAATCCTCAGCAAGCATTAGAGACAATTCACATTGCTGGATCTAATGGAAAGGGAAGCACATCATCCTTTATTGCCAGCATCTTGCAGGAGTTTGGTTTTAAAGTCGGTTTATATACTTCTCCACACTTTGTAAAATTCAATGAGAGGATTGTTATAAACGGAAAGCAAATTGAAGATGAATACGTCTCTGAATTTATTTCAAGTAATGAAAATTATATTGATGAACACGAATTAACTTTTTTTGAAGTCACCACTGCTATGGCTTTCCATTATTTCAAAGACATGAATACGGATTATTGTGTAATTGAAACTGGTCTAGGCGGCAGACTTGATTCGACCAACGTATTAAATCCTTTAGCAATTGTTATCACATCTATCAGTCTTGAGCATACAAATGTACTTGGAGATACAATCGAACAGATTGCATCGGAAAAAGCAGCTATCATCAAAAATAATTCACAAGTTTTTTCCGGGAGGCTGAAAGAACAAGCAGCTAATGTTATTGAACAAAAATGCAAAGAGACGAATAGTATTCTTTATTCTATAAAAGATTTTATAATTGAATCAGATGATCAAATAAGATTACTACTTGATAAAGAAAAGCAAATTGAAATGAATCCTAAATTGAAAGGCATTTATCAAAAATTTAATGCTGCTCTTGCAGTTCTTACGGTATCAAAAACTTTTTCATTTGTTAATGAAGATAAATACTCAAAGGGAATTGCTAATGTATCAATGAATACAGGATTGCAGGGCAGGTATGAATACTTTCATAAAAATCCATCCATAATATTTGATTCAGCTCATAATCCTGAAAGCATTGAAAATTTTTTAATTGAATTTTCAAAAGAAGCGGAGTCATATAGAAAAAGAACTTTACTCTTTGGTGCGATGAGAGATAAGGCAATTGGAGAAATGCTTCAAATGCTTTCCAGATATTTTGATGAAATAAGGATAACTGATATTCAATATGAGCGGGCTGCCAGGGTAGAGGAAATTATTGAAGTAGGCAAAAAGTTGAACATCACTGTAATACCTGTTATTGAACACTCAAAGTTTGTAAATAGTTTTACGACAAGGCCGACGGATGAGTGTTTGGTAGTTGTCGGAAGTATGTATTTACTTGGTGAAATTAAGCAGCAATTACTTGTTGGGGTAGCTTGACATTTAAGATTTTAAGGTTTATGTTTCGGTGAGCCGCAAAAACCTATCAAGTAATAAACTATTTGTTATCGTTAAAAAATTGTTCCCCGAATTCACAGGCTGGTTAAAACCAGTTAAAATTTTATGTAAAAATAACTTTACCTTCATCTGCCAACAATAACTCAGGGTTAAAATTATGCCAATGGATATATCCGAACTCAAATCAAAGAAGATTGTCGAATTAAATGAGATAGCCAAAGAACTCAATATTCCCGGCTACAGCGATCTTCGCAAACAGGAATTGATATTTAAGATTCTTGAAGCTCAGACTTCAAAGGATGGCCTCACTTTTTCAAAGGGTGTCCTTGAAGTGCTTCCAGATGGATATGGTTTCCTTCGTTCGTCGGATTACAATTATCTGCCATCTCCGGATGACATTTATGTATCACCTTCTCAAATTAAAAAGTTTAGTTTGCGAACTGGAGATTTTGTCAGTGGGCAGGTTCGTCCTCCGAAAGAAGGTGAAAGATTTTTTGCTCTGCTTAGAGTTGAGGCAGTTAATGGTCTGGCGCCTGAAAATATTCGAGAAAGAACTTTATTCGATAATCTTGTTCCAGTTTATCCTACAAAGAAAATAAATCTTGAATCTGCACCCGGCGAATATTCAATGAGAGTAATGGATATGCTTGCACCAATTGGAAAAGGTCAGAGAGGTTTGATAGTCTCTCCACCGAAAAGTGGTAAAACCGTATTACTTCAGAAAATTGCCAATTCAATCACACGTAATCACCCGGAAATAAAACTAATTGTTTTACTGATTGATGAACGACCTGAAGAAGTAACTGATATGGAACGTTCGGTTCAGGGTGAGGTAATAAGTTCAACTTTTGATGAACCAGCAGACAGGCACGTTCAGGTTGCAGACATGGTAATTGAAAAAGCAAAAAGAATGGTTGAAGCAAATGAGCACGTTGTGATTTTGCTGGATAGTATTACAAGATTGGCAAGAGCACATAACATTGTTGTTCCGCATAGCGGAAGAATTTTATCGGGAGGTGTTGATTCAAATGCACTTCATAAACCAAAACGATTCTTTGGCGCTGCAAGAAATACTGAAGATGGCGGAAGTTTGACTATCATTGCAACGGCTCTAATTGACACCGGCAGCAGAATGGATGACGTTATCTTCGAGGAGTTCAAAGGAACAGGTAATATGGAACTTGTTCTAAATCGTGATTTAAGTGACAGAAGAATTTTCCCCGCCATTGACGTTAACCGTTCGGGTACCAGACGTGAAGATCTTTTATTGAAGGAAGATGATTTAGGAAAAATCTGGATTCTTAGAAAAATTCTCAGCGATTTCAGTCCAGTTGAGGCCATGGAATTTCTGATTGACAAGATCCGTGGTACAAAGAATAACAAGGACTTTTTGAATAATATGAATAACTGATATTTAGCTGCCTAATTATCAGTAACTAATTTTACCTTGATTATAATCGGGCACTGAATGATTTTTCATCAAAAAGAATTAAAGTGAAAAAAATATTATTCAGCTTCTTTCTTATTTGCACTTCATTATTCGGGCAGCCAAATAATAATGAGCCACCTACTGCTCCAAGATTTCCTTTTGAATCAGAATTAATTTCTTTGCCAAGAATAGATGGAGACTTCTCAGTTTTCTATATCTATAAAATTCCATACAAAATGTTAGTGTTTGAAAGGAAAGAGGAATCGTTCAATGCTGGATTTCGCGTTGTTGTCGAAATTTTAGATAAGGATGATAAGCTAGTCTCAAGGGATATAAAAGATAATAGGGTAACAGTTAACAATTTTGAAGAAACAAATGATCTAAGTTTCGTGTTACAAGATTTCATAAGCTTCAAAATAAAACCAGGAGAATATAAAATATCCACTCTGATTTCCGATATGAATTCTACCGGTGAGCTTCTTCTTGAACCTAAAGGACTAAATCTTGAAAAAAGCAAAGATAAACTTGTGCAGCATCCTCTGGTTATTAACTCACAGGAAATATTTTGTGATGAAAAGAAAGCATTTACTCTTGCTAATTCAGGAGGTAATGTCCCTTTCAGCAGCGATAAATTCCATCTGATTATACCAATTACTGATACTTCAATTACGGAAATTGATGTAATCATAGAAAACAATGATGAAGTTATAATCTCCACAAAAGTGAATGAGTCGTATGTCATTCCCATTGGAATTGCTGAATGTGAGAAGCATTTATCGGTAACAAGAAACCCTGAAGCCATTGCACTCCGTAATTTTGTTGTCAGAAATGTCAATGAGAAACTCAGCGAAGGCGAAGTGACTTTAAATGTAACTAATGAAGAGAGTTCAATTGACGAGGAATACAGTTTTAAAATAGTTTGGTTTAATAAACCATTCTCTTTGATGGACCCAGAAAAAGCGATTGAGTTCTTAAATTTTGTAGAATCAGATTCAGTTGTATCTTCACTTTTATCGAATAGCGATACTGACTATCCAAAAGTATTGAAAGATTATTGGTCAAAATATGATCCTACTTCCCAAACAACTTATAATGAAGTTATGTCTGAATATTATACTCGTGTAGATTACGCTATAAAAGAGTTCAAAGGAATTGGTAAAGGTAATGGTGCAAAGACGGACAGAGGTGTTGTTTATATCAAGTTTGGTAATCCAGATAAGATTGAACGCTCTTCAAATCCACAAGGTCAGGTTATGGAAATTTGGAGTTACTTAAATCCTGAAAGAAAATTTACTTTTATTGATAAAAAAGGAACTGGTAATTTTTCTTTGACCGAGAATTGATGAAGAGATTTATTTTTACATGCGGAGATATTAACGGGATCGGCCCTGAAATTGCATTGAAGGCACTCAACAAAATCACTTCAAAGAATAAAACAACACAATTTATTTTAATAATTCCTGAAAATGTCTTAAAAACAACCGTTCGATTAGTTAAACCACTTTTTACTTATAAGATAGTTGATGATATAGAATCAAACGCCAATCAGAAATATCAAGTATCTATTCTTGTAACCGGCTCATTCAAACAGCGGATTGGCAAACCAACAGTGGCATCGGGCGAAGCTGCTTTTCTCGCACTTCGGACTTCATTCGATTTACTAAAGAAGAATTTGGCAGATGCAGTTGTAACAGCTCCTGTTTCAAAAACAGCTTTAAAACTTGCAGGTGTAAAATATCCTGGTCAGACTGAGATGTATGCTGACTGGTGTAATGTCAAAAATTTTGTAATGACTTTTCTTTCCAAAAAGTTAAGAGTCGGGCTTTATTCAATTCATATCCCATTACAAGAAGTTGCTAACTCATTAAATTCCAATGTGTTGATATCAAAACTTGAGACTGTTATGAGGATGTTGAATGTTGATCTTGGAATCAAGAAGCCACGAGTTGCAGTGCTTGGTCTGAATCCACACTCAGGTGAAGGTGGAATAATTGGTAAAGAGGAAAAGGATATTATAGAACCAATCATCAAACAGAAAAAGTTTAAAAGTGTTGTAGAAGGACCATTTTCATCTGATGCATTTTTTGCTAATAGAAAATTTGAAAATTATGATATGGTATTTGGTCTATACCATGATCAGGTATTAATTCCTTTCAAATATATAAACGCAGGGAGGGGAGTAAATTATTCCGCGGGATTACCAATAATCAGAACTTCCCCGGATCACGGAACAGCTTATGACATTGCAGGCAAGGGAATTGCGGATGAATCAAGTATGGTTGAAGCTTTCAAGTATGCGGAACTGATTCTGAAAAATAGAAAGAAAAAGATCAGCATCAAATGAAAGTTAAACCATACGAGCAAGTTTCTGCTATCTACGATGGATTAATGAAAAAACTGGATTATGCCAGTTGGTCAAAATATATTCTTTTAATAGCCAAAGAAAATGTTAAGGACAAAGCAAAATTTCTTGAATTGGGGGCAGGGAATTGTAAGATGGCTAAACTGCTTTCAGAAGAGTACGGAAATTATTATGCATCGGATATTTCACTATCGATGCTTCGCTCTGGTGATAAAAATAATTTGAAAAAGATTTGCTGTGATATGAGCTTACTTCCATTCAAAGAAAAATTTGATTTTGTATTCTCCACATTTGACAGCGTGAACTACATTTTGAAACAGAAGTCACTCCAAAACTTATTTACTGAAGTAGATTATCTGCTGAGGGAAGATGGAATTTTTACATTCGATGTTAGCCTCGAGAAAAACAGTTTGAACTTCACCACTGGTAAGTCCACTGAAGGACAGCATAATGGTTTTAATTATAAAATGATTAGTAAATATAATAAGCTAAGTAGAATTCACTATAATAACTTTTATATTTGGAATGAATCGGGATTAATATTTAAAGAAATGCACAAAGAAAAAATTTATCCAATCAATACGTATTTTAAGCTCGCTGAAAAAGTGGGTCTACATGTTGAATCTTGTTATGACTGTTTCACTTTTAAAGATGTTAATCAAAAATCGGAGCGAGCTCAATTTATTATGCGGAAAATAAACTAATGATGCTTTCATTTGACAACGTAGAATTTCATTACAGGAACCAGCCTGTTTTCACCAACCTTAATATGGAATTGGATTATGGTGAATTCGTTTTTGTTATTGGAAAAAGTGGAATCGGTAAAAGCACACTGATGCAATTAATTTACATGAACCAGTTTCCACTTACCGGAACAGTTCGGATTGCCGAGTTTGATTCACAAACTATCAAACCATCACAAATACCTTTGCTAAGAAGAAAAATTGGAGTGATCTTTCAGGACTTCAAGCTGCTGCCTGATCGAAACGTATATCAAAATCTTGCTTACGTTATGAAAGTAACCGGCATTTCATCAAAAGAGATAAAGAAAAGAATCAATGAAACGCTAACTGAAGTCGGGCTATCGCACAAAAGACTAAACAAACCTCACGAGCTATCAGGAGGTGAGCAGCAAAGAGTAGCTATTGCGAGAGCCATAATAAACGATCCCATTCTAATCCTTGCTGATGAACCTACAGGTAATCTTGATCCTGAAACATCGGGCGAGATATTAGCTCTTCTAAAAAAAATAAATAAAAGAGGAACTGCAGTTTTAGTGGTTACCCATAATTATGAAATCGTAAAAAAAGCGAATGAAAGAGTTATTAAGCTTGAGGATGGCAGAGCTTTAAAGGCTATAATTAAACCGAAAATGGAAGAATAGTTTTTTACTCGTAAAGAATTTTTAATAGTTCTTTATTCACTTCTGCTACGGAACCAATTCCGTTTATTGAAATTACTTTCCCCTGTTTCTTATAATAATTAAGTACTGGTTCCGTGCTCTTACGAAAAACTTCCAGTCGTTTCCTAATTACTTCTTCTTTATCATCTTCTCTAAGGTAAAAACTGTCCTTTGCTTTACAATCAGGACAGGTTTTAGAGTGTTCAATTTCTGAAAGTGAAAAAATATGATCGCATTTTTTACAGGCTCTTCTGCTACTTAGTCGTTTTACAATTTCTTCCTCATCAGCATAAATGTTGATTAACTTGATATCATCAATACTCATTTCCTGAAGAAGCTTATCAAGTTCAACTGCCTGGTTTGTTGTTCGCGGAAAACCGTCAAGGATAAATCCTGTCTTGCAATCACTCTTGCCCAATCTATACTTGATTATACCAATCATAATATCATCGGGAACGAGATCACCTCTGCTCATTATTTCCTGAGCTTTTTTGCCAAGTTCAGTTTCATCCTTTACTGCCTGCCTTAAAATATCACCGGTGGAGATGTGTGGTATATTAAATTTTGCTGAGAGTAATTTTGCCTGTGTTCCTTTACCAACACCAGGAGCCCCAAATAATAATAGTCGCATAAATAATATTTTTTTAATTGCAAATTAGAGAAATTAAAATGTAGTCTCAAGCAGTTGGTGGCGAAAACTTGAGATTACTTTTATTCTTAAGTTTATTGAAAAACTCCTGAAGCAATTTAGTACTCTCTTCTGAATAGATACCCGAATAGACATTTATTTTATGATTTGTCTTTCCATCCTCTGCAAGATTGTACAAACTCCCGCAAGCACCAAATTTTGGATCAAATACAGAAAAGAAAAGTTCTTTTATTCTTGATGCCAGCAAAGCACCAGTGCACATAACGCAGGGTTCAAGCGTAACATAAATTGAACACTCACTTAACCGCCAGTTACCAATGTGATTTGCCGCCGCAGTTATTGCAATCATCTCCGCATGGGCAGTCGCATCTTTTAATTTTTCAATCTGGTT
>JALONF010000291.1 GCA_025455085.1 Ignavibacteriaceae bacterium | reverse complement strand
CCGAATTATTCGGTTACACTCGCAGAAAAAATAATTCCTGCTGCTGATCTTTCAGAACAAATTTCAATGGCAGGCTTGGAAGCATCCGGCACAGGAAATATGAAATTCACTTTAAATGGTGCACTTACAATCGGCACGATGGACGGTGCAAATATCGAAATCAGAGAAGAGGTCGGTGCAGAAAATATTTTTATATTCGGGCTACTTGCAGATGAAGTTGTTAAATTAAAAAGCAGCGGATATAATCCGAGAACTTATTATGAATCAAATCCTGCGCTGAAGAAAGTAATTGATATGATCGCATCCGATTTCTTCAGCAAAAATGAGCCAGGAATTTTTAAACCAATAATTGACAGCTTACTTGGAACGGATTACTATTGTCTTTTTGCAGATTACCAGGCTTATGTTGATGCTCAGGATGAAGTGAGCAAATTATATCTCAACCAGGAAGAGTGGACAAAGAAAGCTATTCTAAATGTTTCCCGAGTAGGCAAATTTTCAAGTGACCGTTCAATAAAAGAATATGCAGAAAAAATCTGGAAAGTTGAACCGGTTAAAATCACACAATCATAAAAAAGAAAAATTTGATGAGCTACGAAATACATCCAAAAGCACGAATAGGACATATACATTTAACCGTTGGTAATCTTGAACGTGCAGTTAAGTTCTATACTGAAATGCTCGGTTTTTCAGTTACTGCGAAGTTCGGCGAATCTGCAATTTTTCTGTCGTCAGGAAATTATCATCATCATATCGGACTCAACACTTGGGCTGGTGAAAATGCGGTCTCGCCTCCCGCCGGACATACAGGCTTGTATCATTTTGCCATCCTGTATCCGAGCAGGGAAGAATTGGCAAAAGCATTTAAAGTTTTGTGGGAAAATAAATATCCGATTGAAGGTGCATCTGATCATGGAGTTTCAGAATCGATTTACTTAAAAGATCCTGATGGAAATGGAATAGAACTTTACTGCGACAGACCTCAGGAAGAATGGCCGGTTGATGAAGAAGGAAACGTGGTGATGTTTACAAAAGCTCTTGACCTTCCCAGCTTGCTTTCAGAATTAAATAACCATAATTAAGTATTTATAATGTTTGAATATTTAAGAAAAGTACTCTCGTCTTCGCAGGAACAAATTCAGGAAGTTTCGAGGGAAATAATTGCGCCATCAGGGAAAGCAACTTCCAAACGACATCAGGTTGCTACCGCTGCTTTACTGGTTGAAATAGCAAAAGCTGATGGAGATTTTTCAGATGATGAAAGAAAAAGAATAATTGGTTTGATGAAGAAGGATTTTGATTTAGATGATGAATGTGTGAATGAACTGCTCGAACTCTCCGAGCAAAAAGTAAAAGACAGTGTAAGTATCTATGAGTTTTCTTCAGTTATTAATGAGAGTTTCACTCAGCAGGAAAAGCTTGAACTGCTAAAGAACCTCTGGCGGATTATTTATGAAGACGGCAAGCTTGACAGCCACGAGGACAGACTCATCAAAATTATCGGCAGCACGATGAATATTGAACATAAAGATATTATCGGTGCAAAGCTTTTTATAAAGCAGGAATTGGAGAAGTAAAGATTTGTAATGACATTCCGGAAAGTTCACAGTAAGTGAACTTATCCGGAATATTAAATTTAAACCAGAAACTACTTCTTTAACTCTTTTTCAATAGCAGAAATTACCTCATCACTCGTCGGCTCAACTTTGGTTCTAAACCTGTTTACAATTTTGCCATCCTTCGAAATAAGAAACTTTTCAAAGTTCCATTTTACATCACCTGTTTCAGTAATGCTATTGTTGATAAGCCTTTCATAAAGAGGGGACTTATCCTTACCAAGCACTTTGATCTTGTCAAACAATTTAAAAGTCACTCCAAATTTCGAACTACAGAAATTCTGAATCTGCTCATTTGTACCAGGTTCCTGTCCCCCAAAATCATTACACGGGAAAGCAAGTATCTCAAATCCCTTAGGACTATACTCTTTGTAAATTTCTTCAAGTCCTGCGTATTGCTTTGTGTAACCGCACTCGCTTGCAACGTTTACAATCATCAAAACTTTGCCGTTATAATCGGATAGTTTAACTTCTTTATTATTCATATCGATAACGGTAATATCGTTTATATTATCCATCGTACTAGTTTCCTTCTGAATATTTGTTGTTTTTTCCTGAGCAAATAGCTGTGAAGAAGCTATAAGCAATGAGAAGTATAAGATTTTTCTAAACATTTTATCTCCTTTTTTGATTAACAAAACAATTGTTCAGTGATTTTGGTTCAATTATTTCTCAGAATTACTTTTTACCCGAACAAGATCCATTACTAAACACGAAGTAAGAGGAATCAATTCTTTGAGTTTACGATATAAAAATATCTTTGAGCCAGCATATTGTCCAATAATAAAACACGGAACTGTATAAAGCAGAGTAACAATCTCGAACCCTGTTCCTGATATGAAGCGAAACAAAATTATCAAAACAACTGGTATATGTATTGCCAGCAAAAACTGTAATGAGAATTTTATAACGTTTGCCCGCCAGTATCCGAATGGGATATTAATAATAAACACAAAAAGAGTTAATAGAATGATATTCATTAGTGATCAGAAATTTTTATGAACGAACATAGAAAAAAGTTTCTGTTGAGGAAAATACAAAAACCCTCTCCAAGCAGTAGGTCCTGCATAGATTAATTGCCACGACCTTTAAGTCGTGGTTTAGATTTTCAAATTATAATAATTTTGGGCTTCAGCCCAATGTTTAACCGAAAGGTTTGGCTGAAGCCAGATTTTCTTTTTTAAGTATCCCACGAGCTAAAGCTCGTGGCTATTTAATTCTAATTTGACTAATTCTGCGAAAGAGAGACTAACTCATCAGCGCAGCAATTGCCGCTGTGTTTGCAATATCCTCAACACTGCAGCCGCGGCTCAGATCAAAAAATGGTTTTTTTAATCCCTGAACCATTGGTCCAACCGCTTCAGCTTTGCCCCAGCGCTGTGCAATTTTGTAACCGATATTTCCTGAATTCAAATCAGGGAAGATCAGAACATTAGCTTTTCCGGCAACGTTGCTTCCCGGTGCTTTCTTCTTTCCGATTGATTCTATTACTGCTGCATCAAACTGCAATTCACCATCAACATTCAGATCAGGTCTCTTCTGACGGATGATTGCAGTAGCATTTAAAACTTTATCGACAGCTTCGTGCTTTGCACTGCCTTTCGTTGAAAATGAAAGCATCGCAATGAATGGTTCTTCACCCGTGAGTTTTCTATGATTGTCTGCTGTTGATATTGCAATATCTGCTAGCTGTTTTTCGTCCGGATCTGGAACAACAGCACTGTCAGCAAAAGAATAATTCTTATCAGGAAAAAGCATCAGGAAAAAACTTGAAACAATTGAAATACCTTCGGGCATTCCGATGCACTGAAT
>JALONF010000290.1 GCA_025455085.1 Ignavibacteriaceae bacterium | reverse complement strand
GAAAGAATATAGACAATACAGAACACTGGAATAAGCATGCTATACCAGATTCCGAAATTTACCGTAGCTATTCCCATCAAAGGAGGGATTACGGCGCCTCCAACAACAGACATAATCATAAGCCCTGACAATTCATTCGCTCTGCCAGGATTTTTATTAATGTTAATTGTAAACATGATGGGGAATAAGTTAGCTGAACCAAGTCCGGTCATAAAAATTGCGATCTTTGCAACGGTGAGTGTAGGAGAAAAAACTAGTATCAGAATACCAACGAAGGCCAGAATAACAGTATAGAGTAAGAACTTCCGGGGAATCACCCAGTTCAGTAATATTGCTCCTGCAAATCGTCCAATCATTAAAGCGGCATAATAAATGCTAATATTTAAGGAGGCATCTTCCAGGCTTAATTGAAATATATTCTTTAAATAGTTTGCCAGATTAGAGTTTATTCCGACTTCTGCTCCTACACTTAAAAATATACCAAGGACCAAAAAAAACACGAATCTATTTTTCAAGAGTTTGACTGATGACTTAAAACTAGCAGCTTCACATTCTGGCTTTGATTCTTCTATTTGTGTAAAATACATCCAGATTACGGTAATAAATGATACCATTGAGTAAATGGCGAAAACCAGCTTCCAATTATTGAATTTAATTGCCACAAAAGTCGTAATTACTGGTCCCATGAGAGAACTGATCGCTTTTAGAAACTGAGTGAAACTCATAAAACTTGAATATTTTTCTCTTGGGACAATATCATGTAACAGTGGATTAATTGGAACTTGTACAATCGTATTTCCTATACCAAGAAAAATAAAAGCTAAAAGCATAACCGGAAAAGAGTAATGAATGAATGGCAGAATCATTCCTAATCCTGATATGAACATCCCTATATTCAGCATTTTTCTTTTCCCAAGTTTATCTTGCAGTATTCCTACAGGAACAGACAAAAGAAAAAACCAGAGAAATACCATTGCAGGAATAAGCTGTGCTAAATCGGCAGAGATGTTAAAATCCCTTTGGATAAAGCCTGTAGATACCCCTACAATATCAACAAATCCCATCACTACATATGCAACCATCAAAGGGATCAGATGATTTAATTTTATTGATTTACCTGCCATTTTATTGTTTCAAACACATTTCTACTTATAATTTCTTGCCGTTTCAACAAAAGCCCGCATATTTGCTTCAGGAGTGATAGAAGGAAGAGCACATCCGGAATTAAGAATAAAGCGATTCGTTTTAGAAAAAATATTTAACAGTTCAGTAGTTTTCTCTCTGACAAGGGCTGGGGTGCCAAGAGCTAAAACACTGCTTGGATCAATATTCCCGATAAAAGTTGCTTTATCTTTTAATATGTTAAAAGCATGCATTGTATCCGTCTTATAGTCGATTTCAAAAGCATCTGCACCAGTCAATAACATTTTATCAAGAATAAGGCTGGTATTTCCACAAATATGCAATGTATAATAAACTCCTGCCCTATGGGCTTCCTCAATAACTCTGGTTTCATAGGGTAGCGCATACTGTTCATATAATTCCGGTGAGATCATATCAGGTCCTGCGGGGCTATCACCATTAGAGACCATATGAGCTCCTGTCTGAACCATAAGCTTTATAAACTGACAAGTAGCTTCTGTACAATAATCCAGCAGTTCACATAATTGAGATGGTTCTGCCATATACAAATCCGTCATCCATAATTCCGTCCCTCTCATCATGCTTGCCAGTGAAAAAGGCGATTGATCACAATTTCCACGAATCATTATTTCATCATCAAAATAGTCTTTCAAAAGTCTTACTGCTTCGAGCCATATTTGAATATATTTATAATTCTCAACGCTAACAGGTTTCAAGGACTTAAGGTTTTTTAAAGAATCTAAAATACCGCCATGCGACCGGGCAGGTTCTCGTTCCGGAAAATCTACAGCTACACCAACACTACCAGCAAGAGTAACGGTATCAATATCCACTAAAACGCCATCCAGATCATACTTTTCAACAGATTTAATAAAAGAAGCCGCAATTAGCCTTGGACTTTCTCTAAACTGTGCCATACTAATATTCATTTCCGCTGCAGCAACCATAAAGTTATGCAGCATAATAGGAATTTTATCTGCTGGTTCTCCATTTAGAGCCGCGACCATTCTCTGATATCCATTCATTAATGATTGTTTTTATCGATTACTTGATCTATCCTAGTTATTAACTCCATCATCGCTCTCCCATTATGATAAGGGCATTTCCATGGATCAATCTTCCAGTCATTTCTATAATAAGGTGAAGAATCATTTTGCGGTTCTATTAAATAAGGGACCCCCAACCTATTAACTTTAGTATACCACTCCCCTCTTTCATGATCAATAACACAGGTGTCAATGAAGTTCCAACTTAGCTTTACTGTCTCCCAATAATGCAAATTACCAGTTAATTGAAATGCATTCATGAATCCAACCAGAGTCTCTGCCTGCAGCCACCAATGTTTATTGGTTCTGACATGACTACCAAAACGATATGATTCCAGGAATAGTCCACCATCTTTATCGACTGCAACACGATCAGTTTCATTCACCATCTTAATTGCCATCGGCTTCATCTTGTCAATGATTCTCTGATCACCCAGAACCTCTGCAGCTTCCCATAAAAGCCAGGATCCCTCGATATCATGACCAAATGAGCATATCCCTTTTGATGCCTCTGACTCATTGAATTCATTATCAAAGAAAATCCCAAAATGTCCATCATTTCTGATAATCTTGTTTAGAAAAAGATCCATAAGTTCAGTTAGACGGACCTTTACTTTTTCATCTCTCCAAATCTTATAAAGAGCTGCATATGCTTCCAGAACATGCAGATGTGTATTCATTGATTTTGGTTCATTGTTATCAGCCATTCTGTTTTCTTTGTAAAGATTCCAGTTGCGGGTAAAAGATTCCATATACCCGGGATTATCCATATCTTTTGCTTTCCCCTCAAAAAGAAAGAAGAAGTCCTTTATAGTCATTAAAGTTGAATCAAGCTTACGAAACTCATAGTACTTGCATAAGGAGTAGATAACAAAAGCCTGGGCATAAGTATGTTTAATATCATTTGTAACTTTATTGTCAGAAGAGAGCTCCATAAAATATCCTCCAAATTGCTTATCTGCAAAATCTTCAGTAACAACAAGATAGGCCTTATCGGCTATTTCAATATATTCCTGATTACCAAATAATATTGCAGCATTGGAGAAAGTCCATAGAATTCTGGCATTTAAAACTGACGTTTTATTTGCAGAAGGAACGGGATTCCCATCAAGATCAACCGCACCATAAAAACCGTGTCCGCCTTTCTCAACTCCATACTTTATCCAATACGATAGAATATCATCATGTAATTCAGTTGAAAATTTTTTTCGATACTCTATGAGTTCATAAATCTGTTTCATGTGTTTTAAATAAA
>JALONF010000289.1 GCA_025455085.1 Ignavibacteriaceae bacterium | reverse complement strand
ATTTGCAAATACTTCAATCATCTCATCAGTTTCATCTACGAAAGGTTTTACATAACTGAAATTTTCAGGGTAGATGAAATTCATAATTACCATTGAATCGGTCGGACTATAACGATAATAAGTATTGTATTGAGTATAGTTAGTAATTGCAAGAGAGATAAGATAATTAGCAATTGTATAATGGTTTTTCCAATGATAAGTATGAGTTCCGTTGCCATTTGGAGTAATACTTTCAAGTGTTCCGTTAGAGACAGGTAAATTATCAGCAACTGTAATCCAGACATCCGAAGAATCAGCTTTGTCGCCGGGAGTATCTTTCTGGGGCCACCAATAAGGCCCGCTGTAAGATTCACTCAAAGAACCGATGACCGGTGTTCCGGCATGAGTCCCAAAAAAGAAGCCGCCAAAATTTGTTCCGCTAGGAACGCCTTGATAATAAACTTTTAGAATAAACGGTTCTCCTTGAGTATATGTATGATCTAAAGTAATATTAATTTTATTGTTAGAATGTGTGTATTGGGCAGTACTACCGTTTAGCAATACAGAGTCAACAATCAGAAAGCTTCTCAAATCAAGGAAGCAATTGTTTAGAGAAGTTGTATCTGACTTAACACCTATTATAACATTACCTGAAATATAGTTTGGGTTGTAAGTAACCTTTAAGTCCAAACCATAATAAGTGACATCAATTTTAGAATCACCTGGATAGTGAATTTTCGATAACTGAATTTGTCTTGCATATCTTTCACGTTCGCCTTTAATCCAGGGTTTGTATTCATCCTGAGCAATGAGGAGTGAAGTCAAGAGAAGAGCAATAGTAAAAATTTGTCTGAGCATTTTATTCCCGCAATTAAATTAATTTGTTGGCAACAAAAATAACTGATTATCAGACAAAACAAACACTTAATATCTGCCATAGTTCATGGTGTCAATCAACTTTCTTCAATCGTTGATTGATAAACAAAATTCATCTCTGTATCTTTCAAATATTTTAAATCAAAATAAATTAATCACTAACAAACGGGAGAAATAATGAGAGTAAACTTTTCGTATAGGAACTTCTCATACTTTTTTGTCGCTATAATGTTCATTTGTACTAGCTTAACAAATGCACAGGCAAACTTTGAAGGATTGTGGAATGACATTTCAGAAATTGGTTTGGATGTTCAGGGAACCAGATATATTATACCCCAATCTTACCGCACACTTGAATTAGACTTACAACATTTATCATCAGCACTTAATCAGGCTCCGCACGAGATTAATACACGTGTATATGAGTCAGGATTTTTATTGAGCTTACCATTACCCGATAACAAATTTGCAACATTTAAAATTGTTGAATCACCGGTAATGGCTGCCGAGCTTGCCGCAAAATATCCGGAGATAAAAACTTATCTTGGTCAGGGAGTAGAGAACATACTTGCAAGAGTTAGATTTGATGTTACGCCTCAAGGATTTCATGCTATTATTTTTTCAAATGAAGGAACTGTTTACATTGATCCTTACAGCCATGGTGACAACAGATATTATATCTCTTACTATAAAAGAGAAGCTCAGCTTATAAGTGAAAATTCAGAATTTTTCTGTGATGTTGAAATTGAGCCATTAATTGCAGATGAGATAAGACAGCTTGTTGAAGCAAATCCTTTTGTAAGAACCGGTGAACAGTTGAGGACTTACAGATTAGCCTGTGCAGCAACAGGTGAGTACACAATATTTCACGGCGGAACAGTAGCAGCCGGACTTGCCGCAATTGTAACAGCAGTGAACCGAGTTACCGGAGTTTATGAAAATGAAATTTCTGTCAGGATGGAATTAATTCCAAATAATGATTTGATAGTTTACACTGATCCAAATACCGATCCATATACCAATAACAATGGCGGCACTATGTTAGGCCAAAATCAGACTAATCTTGATGCAGTGATTGGTACTGCTAATTATGATATCGGACATGTATTCAGCACAGGCGGCGGCGGTGTTGCGGGTTTGGGAGTTGTTTGCCGTGCTGGACTGAAAGCGCGTGGTGTAACTGGTTTACCTTCTCCAATCGGCGATCCATTCTATATTGATTATGTTGCTCATGAAATGGGACACCAGTACGGCGGCAATCACACTTTTAATGGAAATGCAGGATCCTGCGCCGGTGGAAATCGGAATGCATCAACTGCTTATGAACCTGGCAGTGGCAGTACTATAATGGCTTATGCCGGTATATGCGGAACTCAAAATCTTCAGACTTTTAGTGATGATTATTTTCATACTATTTCTATTGTGGAGATGGTTAACTACACTCAGAATGGTCTTGGAAATGGATGTCCTGTAATAACTCTTACAGGTAATAATCCACCGGTTGTTAATGCCGGAGTTGGCGGATATACAATTCCAATCAATACACCATTTATACTTATTGGTTCTGCTACTGATCCTGATAACGATCCGTTAACTTATTGCTGGGAGGAATGGGATCTCGGTCCGGCTGGTCATCCAAATACTCCTTCCGGAAATGCACCCATATTCAGATCATTAGAACCTGTTAACGAGCCTTATAGATTTTTTCCAAAGCTGACAAACATTTTAAATAACACCCAAATAATCGGAGAGATTCTTCCTTCTTACACACGAACTTTAACTTTCAGGTTGACTGCCCGCGATAATCGTGCAGGAGGCGGCGGAGTGAATTATGCCCAGCTGCCAGTTATAAATGTTACAAACACAGCAGGGCCTTTTCTCGTCACGCAGCCAAATACAGCCATCACCTGGCTCGGGAATACGACTAACACAGTCATGTGGGATGTTGCTAATACAAGCATTGCACCTGTTAATGTAACACAAGTGAATATTCTTTTATCAACTGACGGTGGATTAAACTTTACCGAGGTGCTTGTTTCAAATACACCGAACGATGGTTCTGAAGATATATTTCTTCCGAATATTCCAACAACGCAAGCGAGAATAAAAGTTGAAGCTGTTGGTAATGTTTTCTTTGATCTTTCTAATGTCAACTTCGCAATTGAGGATTACATACCTGTTGAGTTGACTGCGTTCTTTGCGTTAAAAATTGAAAACGGAATTCTTCTGAAATGGACAACGGCAACTGAAAGCAACAACTCAGGCTTTTCAATTGAGCGAAGTTCAGATAAACTTAATTTTTATGAAGTTGCTTTCGTGAATGGAAGAGGAACAACAACAGAAGTAAATGATTATGAATATTTTGATGCTGTATCAGCTGCAGGAAAATATTACTACAAATTAAAGCAAATTGATTTTGATGGTTCATTCAATTATTCAAATTTGATTGAGACTGAAGTTGAAGGTCCGCAAGTGTTCATTCTTTCACAGAATTATCCCAATCCTTTCAATCCATCAACGATGATCAAATTCTCTTTGCCTGTTGATTCGTATGTAAAGATTGAATTGTTTAATGCATTAGGAGAAAAAGTAGATGAACTTACTAATCGGGATTACAGCATTGGCAATCACGAAATTAGTTTTGATGCATCCAACCTGTCGGACGGAGTATATTACTATACAATAAATGCTAACGGATTTGATGGAAGCTCATTCATTTCAACTAAGAAGATGGTGTTGATGAAATAGGCCCACCTCTTAATCCCCTCCCAAACTGTCTCGACTTGGCGAGCCAAGGCGGAAGGGAAAGGAAGGAGGAAAACAAAAAATATTTTCACCTCATTCAAACCCCTG
>JALONF010000288.1 GCA_025455085.1 Ignavibacteriaceae bacterium | reverse complement strand
AATGGCTGGATTAGTTATATCCAGTGTATGTTGAGGAGTGCTATGCTTACTGGTATTATCATATTTTCAATTGTTACTCTCGTAACCGTATACATTCTATTCGGTGCAAGACAATCATAATTAGTTAAATTTTATCCCTTAAAGTTTAAACTGATTCCCTCCTAAATTATTAGATCACTCTCATTTTAATCAATTTAAGTTATACTTATTTTTTGAATTAATTCAGTTGATTTGAGTTAACTAATTGATGTAAAATATTTTCGGCCCTGGACTGCGGTAAATTTTAATCAGATAATACTGATGAGTTCAAATTGCGTGAAATTAACTAGAGATTTGGATTTGAAAAGAATAATTCAGTTATTTAATTGTTCTAAAGGAGCAACGTAACTCGCTAGTGCTTCTTTAACTGAATTATATTTATCGAATATTTCTATTGTACCAGTTAAATGTAGTACAGAGTGATTGAAATTACCTAACTTAACTAATTTTAAAGAACCGCCTTTTGTTTTAACTTTTTTCCAGATGACGACGAGAACACCAATAAAAGCTGAATCGACAAAATCGCAATCATTTAAAGAAATGATTATATTGAAATAGCCGTGGTCTATTTCCTCATCAATCAAGCCTTTAAACTCAATTGCTTCCTGAAACGAAGCTTTTTCTACATTAACGGATGTAATAAGATAACCGCGTTCATGGCGCAGTTCAAAGTTTTTCATTTTGCCCTCGAATGGAATAGTTCTTCATTGCTTTAGCCCAATAAATGTGCCAACCAGCAATTCAAATTATTGGCAACTAACGTAAAATTTTGACTTTACAGCATACACACATAAATAATACTGTATCATAATCAGTAAATGAGGTAGTTAGCGTATCAGAACAAAACAATTAAATATCACCATACACAAAATTTTAATTAAAGATTGAATTATTAGTGGAACAATCCTTGTGAGCAACTTTAAAACTAATATTGAGTAATAAGCCACTCCGCAAATAAAAAACATTTTATCATTCAATTCTTTGAGGGCCTGAGGTTTACCTGATGGATAAAATAAAAATATTGTCTTATATAATTACTGCAGAGATTTTCGCTTTGATTGTACTACTAATACTCTTATTCGTTAATTCCAATGTGACTTTTTTTCAAAATGATAAGATTACTTTTTCCAATAATGATATTATTTATCTAAATGATAATTCTGTGCCGTTCACTGGCAAGATGCTGGATACTTTAGATAATAAACTAATTGTTGAATTCAATGTTGTTAATGGCTTAAAGCAGGGTAAATTTTCTTTATTAACTTTGGATGGCAGTTTTGCTGTACAGGGTTATATGAACAAAAATAAAAATGATGGTAATTGGAAATATTATTATGAAGGCGGTCAGCTAGAATGTACAGGAGAATTTGATAATGATGACGCGACTGGTAAGTGGAGATGGTTTTACCCGAATGGTGCTTTAAAATGTGAGGGGACATTCATCAATGGAAAACCTGAAGGTCTCTGGCGCAAATATAATGCTGATGGGAATGTCCGCTTGATAGTTAATTATCGACTTGGAGATATCATCAGTTTCGTGCAGACAGATAATCCCTCTAAAGTTTAACCGAAAGCATCCCTGACTAACTTCTTTTGTTGCTGCATGGATACTTTATAAGAGCCTACCGCAGGGCTTGCACTTTCTGGTCTTCCCGCATAATCTAGATCACATTCCTTTGGTAAATCACTTCTTAACCGATGATACAAGAAATTCCAGGCACCCATATTCTTTGGTTCTTCCTGGACCCATTTTGCTTTTTTTACTTTTGGATACTTCTCAATTATCTTTCTTATTTTCTTTGATGGATAAGGATAAAATTGTTCTAAGCGAACGATAGCTGTATTTGTAATTTTATTCTCAGCTCTATATTTCAGAAGATCATAATAGACTTTACCGCTGGTTAAAATCAAATGGTCAATATTCTCAGGTTTTACGATCGTATCATCATCCAGAACTTCCTGGAATTTACCTTCGAGGAATTCTTCCTTCGAAGAACGAGCTTCTGGTGCTCGGAGAAGACTTTTCGGAGTCATTATCACTAAAGGCATATTCATTCCAGCCTTTATTTGTCGTCTTAGTAAGTGGAAATATTGTGATGGTGTGGTTACATTGCAAACCTGCATATTATTTTCAGCACAAAGAATCAAAAATCTCTCAAGACGTGCACTCGAATGTTCAGGTCCCTGACCCTCAAAACCGTGAGGTAAGAGCAAAACAAGACTGTTAGGTAATTGCCACTTTTCATAAGAAGCAACAATGAAATTATCAATTATTATTTGAGCTCCATTTGCAAAATCACCGAACTGTGCTTCCCATATCACAAGGGCTAATGGATCAACTACACTGTAACCAAACTCGAATCCAAGAACTGCAGCCTCCGATAAAAAACTATCCAGTGCCTCGAGTTTAGCCTGGTTTTCTCCTATGTGATTTAATGGGAAATATTCCGCTCCAGTTTTTATGTCAGTGAATGCCAGATGTCTTTGACTGAAAGTTCCTCTCACACTATCCTGGCCGCTTAATCGAACAGGAGTTCCTTCAAGTAATAAACTGCCAAAGGCTAATGATTCAGCGAATGCCCAATCAGCTTTCCCTGAACCATCTAAAAGCTTTTTACGGCTTTCAAGGAATTTTGAAAGCTTTGGATGCCCTGTAAAATCATCAGGTACCTTCGTTAATCTAGTAATAAGTGTTGCTAATGTTTCTTTAGTTATTGAAGTGTTCTTTTCTGGCGGCAAGCTTTCAATTTCTTTTTTAGATACTGCAAGAATCTGATCGCCATCAAACTTCTTACTTTCTTTCCTGATCTTATCAATCGACATATTCATCATCTTAAAAAGTTCATCAGATATTTTGTTTACTTCACTTTCAGTTATTGCTTCTTCATTCAATAATTTTCTCTGATAAATTTCTCTTACAGACGGATGGTCTTTAATTTTTGCATAGAGGATAGGCTGCGTAAAACCTGGTTCATCACCTTCATTGTGGCCGTGTTTCCTATATCCGAATAAATCTATTACAACATCTTTCTTGAATATTTGTCTGTATTCAAAAGCAAGTTGTGCAACCCATAGAGCAGCTTCGGGGTCCTCACCATTAACATGAAATATCGGTGCCTGGATCATCCTTGCAACATCTGTGGCATACTGAGTTGATCTAGCTTCATCCGGAGTTGTTGTAAAACCAATCTGGTTGTTGACGATTATATGAATAGTTCCGCCTGTCCTGTATCCACTCAGCTGCGATAGATTAAGCGTTTCAGCGACAATTCCCTGACCAGCAAAAGCTGCATCACCGTGAATCAATAACGACATTACTTTTAAGTGACTCTTGCTATCACCCAGTCGGGTTTGCTTGGCTCTGACCATTCCTTCAACAACCGGATTAACCCATTCAAGGTGGCTGGGATTCGCGGCAAC
>JALONF010000035.1 GCA_025455085.1 Ignavibacteriaceae bacterium | reverse complement strand
GCACAGGAAAACAACTACTGGAATATTCAGTACGGAACCAGATCAACATTACTCGGCGGTGCAGTAATAGGAAGCGTTTCGGATTTAAGTGCAACATTTTATAATCCCGGCGCCATTGCTCTGTTCCCTGATGTAAAGTTTATTATAAGTGCACAGGTTTATCAACTAGATAGTTACACAATTAAAGATGGTGCAGCTGAAGGCAAAGATCTCGATTATTCTTCAATCGTTCCTTCTCCAAACTTTGTAGCTTTCGATCTTAATTTTGATTTTTTGGGGGAAGATCGTTTGGCATTTTCAATATTAACAAGACAGAACGCAGACGCTGAGTTTTCCGCAAGAGTTATTGATTCACTTGAAGTAATTGCATCCTCGCCGGGTAAAGAAAGTTTTGCCGGTGGAATAAATAGTGAGAAAAATTTTAATGATGTCTGGGGAGGTATAACTTATTCAACCAAACTAAGCAAAGTAATTGGTTTAGGTTTTACAGGGTATGTTTCTTACCGAAGTCATAAAGCATCATCAATAACTATACTTCAGGCATTGCAGTCAAATGGTGAAATTGCCTCATACTCAAATATTAATAATTATAGATATAACAATTGCCGGGCATTATTAAAAGCTGGATTAGGATTCAATCTGAATCCACTAACCCTTGGAGTAACGATTACAACCCCAAGCTTGAATTTGTTTGGAAGTGGTTCAGTGGGAACACATCTGTTTGCTTCCGGTATTGATACAAATAAGTTTAATAGCAATTATCAGGAAGAAGTTAAATCAGAATTCAATTCCTCCTGGGCGATAGGCATCGGTGGTGCATATAGATTAGGAAAGACCATATTCCACCTTAGTGCAGAATGGTATGATGCTATAACAAAGTTTAACGTGCTTGATACTGAACCTTACTTATCTCAAAGTTCGGGAGAAACTCTTACCAATGATCTTACACACGAAGCAAAAAGTATTGTAAACTTCGGTGCTGGTTTTGACTATTTTGCTAGCGATAGTCTGATATTTTCGTTGAGCCTTACCACCGACTTCTCAGCATATGTGGAAAATACAACTACAAACCTTGCACCTTACTCAGCCTGGGATTTGATACATATCGCTGGAGGTTCAACCTTTAATGTTTGGAAATCAGAATTAACGGTTGGGGTGGTTTACTCGTTTGGATCACAAACTATTCAAAACAGAATAGATATTACACCTGACGCAGAGGATAGTTCTATTGAGCGTGAATCAGAGTTTAAATATTCGCAGATAAAAGTTTTACTGGGATTTGAGTTATAATTAGGTGTTATTGATTCACACTTCACTTCATTAAATTGCAGATAGTCATAAAATTATTGCATAATTAAAGTTTAATAATTGGATAGATACTAAATGAAAGTATTAAGAATTTATTTTTCAATTCTGCCGTTTATTTTAATATTCTCAAGCTGTTCACCTGACTTACCGATTGTCCCTCCAATTAATAGTATCCCAACTGGTGAGTCACATCCCGGGAAATTTATCTGGCGCGATTTGATGACAGATGACATACCATCTGTTAAAAAGTTTTATTCTGAACTTTTTGGCTGGACTTATATTGATACTGGTGAATCGGATAATGAATTCACCGTTGTTCTATACGATGGTAAACCAATTGCCGGAATGTTCCGCTTAAGAGACGTTGAAAAAAAGCACCGATATTCACAGTGGATCAGTTATCTTTCAGTTGCGGATATGGATCAGGCTATAAACTATACGAAAGCAAGCGGCGGCAGGATTTACAATGATCCGTTTGAACTTCCGAACAGGGGAACTGTCGCCTATGTCTTCGACTCACAAAATTCGGTGTTTGCTTTTGTCAAATCAAGCAGCGGCGATCCCGCTGACCAGGATCCTGTTTATAATCAATGGTTCTGGACAGAACTTTGGACAAACGACGTTCAGAATTCAGTTAAATTTTACACTGAGTTATTTGGCTATAATCAAAGGACATTTAATACAAGAGCAGAAAATCAATATCACGTTCTTGAAAAAGAAAACAGACCGCGGGCTGGCGTTATTAAAATTCCGTTTGAAAATGTTAACCCCCACTGGATGCCGTATATTGCAGTTAATGATCCATCAGAAATCATAAAAAAAGTCAAACAGCTCGGCGGCACCGTTTATCTTGGAACTGAGGGAATTGCAGGTAATAACGCGGCTATAATCGCCGATCCATCAGGTGCAGTATTCACCATACAAAAATGGCCATTGGAAAAAGGAGAATTCAAGGAGATTAAAGATGAAGAATAAAATTAGAATACTCATCGTTAGTTTTATTTTATTGATGATACTTGCTATTTCAGGTTGCGGAACGGGACAAGTAAGTATTGGAGTAGGAGTTTATGTCCCAGGAGCCTGGGGTGGTCCGTATAGTCCGGGTTATTATCCTCCTGTTGGAGTTGGATATCCATTATATTAAAATTTTTAAAAGATAGTTTACATCAAATAAATACTTTAAATCGGAATAGATAAATGCAAAAAACATCAATTATCGTGATAGTGCTTTTCACTTTTATGACAATCATCTTTATCTCCTGCTCTTCTACCAAAACTAATATAATCGGGGAATGGCAGGATGACACATATAAAAAAGGAAATATTGAAAAAGTTCTCGTGCTGGGTATAGTTAATAAAGAAAAACCTCTCCTTCGCAGGAAGTTTGAAGATGGAATGGCCAAAGCATTCAATGATGGTGGAATTTACGCAACTCCTTCAATGGATAAGATGCCTTACGATGTAGCAATAGATTCAGCTTCTTTTGAAAAATATTTTAAAGATCTTGATGTTGATGCCGTAGTTGTATCAAGACTTGTTGCTGTAGACGCTTCACGTGATTACACAGCCGGATATCTGTATACAATTCCATTCAACTCCTACTACGGATTTTACGGCTATTATTACGCCGGAGTCACTATGGCGAATAGTACCGGATATCTTTCCCAAGATGTTGTCGTCGTTCTTGAAACAAACATTTATGAAACAACAAACAAAAAGTTAATCTGGAGCGGAGTATCTGAAACTGTCCAACCGGATAAAGCCTCCGATGTTATTAATTCTTTTAGCGATTTATTAGTTAGCAAGCTTAAAGGCCAGGGTTACTTTAAATAATGTTTGTTAAGTTTTATGGGAGCCGCGGCTCTATGCCTGTTTACCGAAACTAAACTTTTCTGACTATCCTAAAAAAATTGAAATGGAATAATTATTCATTACCTCAACTAATAAAAAGGAATCATAAATGAAAAAGTATTTACTGGTAACAATATGCTTCGTTGCACTAACAATTACTTCATTCTCTCAGTCAGGTTATGGAACTGAGCTTACTGGAAACGCAGTAATTCCGATTGGCAAAAACGCAGAATATTTCAATATCGGTTTCGGAGGATTGGTCGGTTTCTATTACGATGTCGCAGAAAATTTCAGAGTGGCTTTAGTTCTCGGTTACTTGCGTTCAAGTGTTAATGAGAGTAAAGTAAATGAGATATATGCAAGTGGTGGAGAGGAAGCCAATATAACAGGAGGAGTAGGCGCTATTCCTGCTTTAATCAGTTTAAGATTAATATCACCTGGACCCGGTATGAGACTTTATGGGCTGCTGGAAGGTGGTTTATATTCTTATAAGACAAGCTTCAGTGGAACTTATGGCGGTGGTGCACCAGTTGATGAATCAGAATTCAGAAGCGAAGCCGGTTTTGCATTCGGCGGCGGAGTATTATTCCCTTTAAATAAAGAATTATCGTTGGATGTGAATGTACGTTATCACTGGGTGAATGATTCAGAATATATTGATTATGAAGGCACTTCAATTGCAAACAGCAGATTGCTCACATTTGGTGTGGGAGTGAACTGGTTTTTCGCTTTACCTAACCAATGATTAAATCATTTTAACAAAAAAATCATATAAAAAATAATTCAGGAGTATAATCGTGATTAAATATTTTTTCCTAACAATTATAACAATAGGATTCTTAGCTGGATGTTCCTCTGTTTCAGTGACAAATGACTACGATCCCGAAGCAGATTTTTTATCTTATAAAACATTCAGCATTTATGATGGAGTTATTAAGGATAGTAAACTTGAAAACGTACCTTTAGCAAAGAAGAGAGTATTAGAGGCAATTACGAATGAAATGCAGAAGAAAGGATTAACTGAATCTGAAGCAGGTGTTGCTGACGTGACAATTTACGCTCAAGGCGGCACAGCCGAAAAAATGAACGTTACTGATTATGGCTATGGCTATGGCGGTTGGTGGGGACCTTATCCGTACGGCAGAGATATTGATGTATCCTACTACACTGAGGCATCTTTAGTTATTGATTTAGTTGATAATGTTAAAAAAGAACTGGTCTGGCGCGGAATCGGTACTGGCGTTGTTCAGCAAAGCGGAACACCTGAGGAGAGACAACAAAGAATTGACGAAGCAGTTGCTAAAATCTTTGCTCAATACCCTCCTGTTCTAGATTAACTTTCAGATCTTTTGGGCTGTTAGAATTTCCTGGCAGCCTTTTTATCTTTTCTGAATCTTCCTGAAAATATTTCTTGTGAAGTCGAAGCCCGCGAATCTTCTCAGTAACAATTGAGTTACCTGAATATGCCTTCATCCTCGAATATGGAAGCAAGCCCGTTACACCTCCTGTACCAGCGTCATTTGCAAAATGATAATACAATATAAGCCTGCCGTTCATATTCAAATAAAAATCAATGGTGCATTCAATAATAAAAAACATCCACTCGGCCGGGTCACCTGTTTTAGCAACTACTTCACCATCGTCATATTCCATGCCTTCCGAATGGTCCAATATCCACTTCAAATGTTCATCAGGCAGTCCTTTGAGAGCCACCACTTTTTTTAATTCTTCAATTGTTATTGGCTGCATATGTAATAGATTTATTAATTTTAGAGATAATGGTTCAAGATTAATTCTATTATTTATAGTTCCTAGTAATTTTAATTAGACTATTTTTTTAAGATTGTTATAAACGTAATTAAAAGTCAAGGGATCTATTAAAATACTTTTATCGGGGAAAAGCTTTTTTTAATAAGTTCGATGGTGAAGGCTTAACGAACAAAAAATTACCTTTTTATATTTATTCTTAGTGTTAGCTAAGTTGTATTTATTCTTTGATGAATGATGTTGTGTTTAATGCTTGAGTATAGATTACTCTATAAAAGATCTAAAACTTTCTTACGTGAAAGCTCCAGCAATATGATGATATTATCCGCTGTTTTTTTAATAATCGGTTTAGTCAATGCTAAATCTTTTATATCATTTTTCGCATCTTCAAAAACTTTATTAATTTCAAAAGTTGATGAGCCCTTGAAGGTTTTAATCCCTGACTCGTAAGCTTTAACCGCTTTATCATCATATCCTGCAGCCAAATAAGAAAGTCCTAAATTAAAATGAGCAACCGGTATTTCAGGATTCAAAGCAATTCCCTTTTCACTGACTTCAATAGATTGTTGATAATCTCCTAATCGATACAAATACCAGGCGAGAGTAAAGTAGGGTTTGAATTTTATACTTTCATCGGATAACTGTTTTTCACATATGTTGATTACATTTAAAAAATCCTTTGCTGCTTCAGTTTCTTTATCAAGTTGCAAGAGAGTTTCGCCCCGATTTCCATAAGGCTCATAAAAATCTTGATCAGCTTTTATAGCTTCATCAAAATCTTTGATTGCATTTTCAAGTTGACTCAGATTTTTGTATATGAATCCTCTCTGATTATAAGACCAGGCATTGTTAGGATCAACTTCAAGAGATTTGTTTATTGCTTTTAATGCATTTTGGTATTCACCTAACTGAGCATGTGCGTACGATTTATTTCCCAGTATCCAGCTCTCATTATTCCCAAGTTCAATTGCTTTATCAATGTCAGATAATGCAATTTTATATTCTGCACTATCATTATAAATTTTTCCACGTAAACCATATGCCCAGGCATATTTAGGATCAATTTCAAGAGCTTTATTTATAGCTTCCAAAGCTTTTTCATTCTCACCTATTATGTTTAGCACATCTGATTTATTTGCATATGCGAACTTATAATTTTTATCAAGTTTAATAGCTTTATCAAGCTCTTTAAGTGCCTTCTGATATTCATTAAGACTCTTGTAAATTATCCCACGCTGATTACAGGACCAGGCATCATTAGGATCAATTTCAAGAGCTTTGTTAATCGCCTCCAACGCTTTTTCGTATTCGCCCAATTGAGTAAGTGCAAAGGATTTATTTCCATAAACCCAATTCTCACCGTTTCCAAGTTCTATTGCCCTATTGATTTCAGCTAATGCATCTTTATATTTTCCAGTATCATTATAAATCTTACCTCGTAATCCAAATGCCCAGGCATACTTGGCATCAATTTTTAGCGCCTTATTTATCTCTTCTAAAGCTCTTTCATTTTTACCCATTGCGTTCAGTACATCTGCTTTATTTGCGTAAGCCCATTTGTAATCTTTATCAAGTTCTATAGCTCTGTCAAGGTCTTTTAACGCTTTCTCATATTCTTTTAGATTTTTATGGATTATACCTCGCTGGTTATAACCCCAGACATAAGCTGGGTCAATTTCCAAAGCTCTATTAACTGCTGCCAGGGCTTCAGTGTTTTGTTTTATTTCCTTGAGTATGTCTGATTTATTTGCATAAGCCCATTTATAATTATTATCAAGACTTATAGCTTCGTCGAAATCTGCAAGGGCTTGATCATTCTTTTCAAGATTTTTATAAATTATACCTCGCTGGTTATAACCCCAGACATAAGTTGGATCAATTTCAATAGCATTGCTCACAGATTCCAACGCCTTGCTGAATTCTCCTGTTATATTATAAACATAAGACAGGTTTGCATATGCAAGTAAATAATGTGGATTTATATCAATAGCTTGCTTGAGAGCTGTTATGGCATCTTTATACAAATGTTTATCTAAATTTTGCATCCCCTCAAGATAAAATTGTTCAGCACGCATATTCAGAGATTCGTTGTACTGTTTATTAGAATCCTGAACTGCTTTAATTAAACTATCGTGAGTCAATTCGTACCAAAGACCACCAGCTCTGTACTCTGCTCTGATAATATGCTTGCTTTGCAAAGCATCAATAACGACATTCGAAATATCACCTGTTTGATTGTGCCCGCGAAAAACCGTGCCACGCGTGCCGGCAAGGGTTATTAAATGCTTTTCAAACCAGTGTCGCAATTCCTGTTCCTTAAATTGATTGGAAGCAGAAACAGAGTTAACCGCTTCGTCATAAAATTTGCGAAGTGCATCATCAACGCTACCAAATGTATTAATGTATTCTGTGGTAATAGTGTGAACACCTTCCGGCAGATTGTTCCATAAATTCTGACAAACAACTTGAAGCTGGACGGGTTCAATATATTCTCCCGGAATTGTAATTGTGTCTCCAGTAGCTGTGGTGACTTTAACTTTGAGAAGTTCGTCAACAAGAAGATCTGCAGCGCCTTCTGCATAATCTATGTTAGTCTTTTTTATAGGTCCTAGAATTGCGGAAACTGCAGCCTCTCTTTTCATCCTTTCCAGTCTGAATCGTACGTTCATCTTATTCGGAAATAGTGAGATGTAATTATCCAGATAGGCTATGTAATCTTCGCGCATAACAAATACAACTCGCAGTCTCGGACTATCTTCTAACGCTTCAACAACTTGCTTAAAAAAGTGTTCTCTTTCGGTCCACCTTTCCTGGAAATGAGTAATCAACTCTTCAAACTGATCAAAAATAATTAACAAGGGTGCATCAGCTTCATAGTTTTTCTTTTCTGCTTCCAAAAAATTTTTCATTGACAATGTAGCTAACGAAGATATCGGAGTTTGTTCACCGCTCCAGTTGAACATAGCATTGAACATATATATATTCTTAATTTCATTCGGATCTATCTGTTTAGGAATCTGCCCGCTTACTCTGGCCACTGGTAAAACATTAAAGCCTTCTTTTTCAAGCTGAGGAATTACCCCGGCATTGATTAGTGAAGTTTTTCCTGCCCCCGATTGAGAATAGCAGAGTACAACACTATGTGCGATAATTCTCGAACAGAGTTCACGGGTTTCGTAGTCCCTGCCAAAAAATAAATCTTTATCCTTCTTCTCAAAAAAGCGAGGGCCGATGTAAGGAATAAATTTATCTTTCATCATTTGCTCTTCTCCCAGCGCTCTCTTAATTCATTAGTAAAATTACGGCTTGTACCCCAGTAAACTTTTATATCAATCTTTTTAAAGTATTCATCGAGGTATGCCTGAGCTTTATCTTTTTCAGCTTGCGAAACATTTTCCTTAACAGGAACCAGTTGAACTGAAATATGCGAGCGGGTTAAACTTTTCTCAAGATAACCGGTTATACCTCTAAGTAAAACTTTGAAATTTATATCAGCAAGTTTGTAACCTATAAAAAGCAAGGAAGTCTTGGCCAGTGCCTCCTGTACTACCGGAGGAATTATATCAGCATCCTTTGAAATACTTACCATAAAATCAAGGTAGTCATCATCAGTAAGTACAATTGATGCTAATTCATCCAGGTTTCCATGCAAGTGATAAACCAGAGGTGTTTCCCTGGATAATTTGAAGTTGCGATCATCAAATACAGATTGTTTCTTCCTCAAGATAGAATTCCAGCGGCACACTTCCTGTATAGGTTTATACTTTCGGTTTTGCAAGGCCTGAATCATGAAACTATCATAATTTGTGGTTATATAAAGCGGTAAGCCAAAATCAGCTAACAGACCATGAGGCTCATTGAGCTCATTGTAATCAGGCTGTTTAAGATTTTGAAACTTTTCTACAATCTTTTCTTTGGGAAACATTGCGTCCTGGTCAACTGCTAAAAATTGGGCAACCTTCGGCAAATCGTCTTCAGACTCTTTGAATGGATAGCCGTGTTTAGCTGACCATTCCTTAGCAATGTCAGCACCCAAAGGTAAGTGACCGTAACAAGCCCCCGCACCAAGAATTGGCGTACATTTACCTTCTTTAATTCTGCCTATGAGCCTTTCCCAATCCTTATCGTTGAGCGTATCGGGCATTTACTTTCTCCAACTAATTAAATGTGTTATTAAATCATTCATCCAGCAAGGCATTTTGTGATGTCAACATTGGTAAGCCAGCCGAGAACTTCTTCATCTCTGCTACCGTTTTCAGTTATAAAAACATCCTGGCAATTTTTTACTTCTTCCATCGTTTCTTTTGCAGTTAGAATTGTTGAATCCTTTCCCACAAAAGCGACAGCATCGAAGATAAGATTTTTGTATTCTTCATAATTCAACAGACCTTCAAGTGTTAAATTTTTTGCCTCGAAAGATTTGCCATTTTCTGAAGCCAGAAGGCTCTCCTCAAAAATAAATTTAAAAATTATACTCTGATGAATTACATACTTCAATCGATTATTACCATCAAGAATGGGAATTCTTGTCACAGTATCGTTCAGCAAATCATATAGTTCTTCAATTTTAATATCGCTTAATTGTGTACCTTCTTCTATTATGAAAGAAGAAATTTTATTTCTCGGTATCATTTTATCTATTACAGATACTTTTTCTCCAAGCTTATCCTTCCTGCTATCATCCCCTTCGCCTGATTTCGTACTGAAAAGATTATTAAAAACTTCATTGAGCTTATCTGTTGCCTGCTTGGAGAACATTCCAACAAGACCTGCAATAGCTGTTATTCCAAATACACTAACATCTTTTGCATTTGAACTTCCGGCTAATAATCCTCCTCTTATTACAAAATAAAAAACAAGGGCTAATGCAACACCAATAAACGGTCTGAGTATATACCACCAGGCCCAGCTCATAACCAGACTTTTATTACCAACATATGAAACAAATGAAGTTGATGCATGAATATAGCTCCCAAGCGCGGCGGCTATCACAACAAGCAGAAGCAATCCGGATTCGCTTCCAGCAACAATAACTTCTCCGAATATTCTAAATATATTTTTTGCTACAACAACACCGTCTTCACCAACTGTGTAGTTCGGCCAAATTTTAAACAAGCAATAAACGAGCACAGCGATCATTATTAAATGGTAAAGCCCGAGAACAGTTACTTTCAATTTGAAATGAGATTCAGGCGACCCTGAACTTTGAATTGTCCCCTTTGATGTATTTGAACTCATAAGACTTGCCTCCCGTATTTAATTCCGGTTTAAATTAATTGTTATAATAAAGTAAACATAAGAAGTTTATAATTTAATATTACATAGATAGTATTTTCATTCCTGAATAACTCTGAAATCTTTTAACGACTTATGCCTCATTTTACTTTTATACCATGAGCATCAATCGGAAGCTTTTCAAGATTCCAGTTTCCCCGCTCCATTTCATTAATAAACGTCTGCGTCCTGTAAATTGTTTTGCGAAGGATTGGTTTCTCATGATATTTTAGCCACTGATGACGAACATCAACATAAGAAGATATCCATTTCTTTTCATCACCTCCGTTGGAGGGAGTGAATTCCTTAAATCGCTTCCGGAGAAACATTGGAATGCTTCCCGAATGAATATATGAATCATAAATAACGAGCATACTCAGAGGAAGTTTAAAGTTATTTCTTTTACCAAATTCAACTGCAGGCTGCCAATAATACTTGTCGAAAAATTTATCCTGTGTATCGCACATCTTCTTATCTTTCTGTGCTGCTTCCTTTAATAATCTTTTAAAACTTTCATCATCTACCAGCGATTCAACTCCAATCTTCTCAAGATAAGGGACAAAGTCTGCTGCATACTTTCCGTTGCTTTCAACATACATATCTATGAGTGCACGAAGATTACCTTGCTCAGTAGTCTGACTTCTTCCGTAAGTGATCTGGTGTGAATTATTTGCACCATCCGCATAAATAACCAAAGTATCATATCTGCCTTCCGGTGAGCCTGACTCAAAAACATTTACAATTTTTTGTATTAGATTTTTCTTGCTATCCAGTGCCATATAAACCTCTTCTTAATTGTTTGATAATATTTAAATAAGATAAAAATTAAAATCCGATTTTTCATCTTTGATAACAACAGATCGCAAGCTCCTCATTTGTAATAACCACAAAATCGGAACGTCCTGAAGTCCAGGCTCCTGCATCAATAAAAATATGCTTTCCATTATTTACATCAGTATTAATGTAAGGATGATGGGTATGCCCGATGACTGTGATTTTCGTTTCCTTATTCTCGGAATTTTTTTTCATTCGCTCAGAAAAATAATCCAGGCAATGTCCATAATTCTTCTTGTACTCTTTCTCTGATGGGTAATCATAAACAGGATCTGCACCGGATGGAACACCCCAGGAATAATGTTCATCCTTTTCAATAACACTAGCCTTCACAAGCAGATGAGCAAAAAATTCATTAATCTCTCTTATAGTTAAAAACATGAACTGACTTACCTCCCACAAAGGAGCATTTGGATTTGAAAAATCTTTCCAGCTATCGGGAGTAAAACCATGTTCAACATAAACTTTACCTTCAAGTGCTGCAAAACGGAAACCGGGAAAATGTCTCAGTTCAAAATCATGATTACCATATAGAAAGTGAGTCCTCATATCATTCATTTTATTAACAATCTGGTCATATTTTGGATGAGACATGCGAATTTCGATTGCGGTTGCGTTTGCACTTTGCAGACCGGGAAATCTCTGTTCGTACAGATCACCAAGTTGATAAACCCTTAATGTCTGATCTTCAATTTCCATTTCTTCTTTAAGCGTGCTAAGATGATTCAGGAATTT
>JALONF010000287.1 GCA_025455085.1 Ignavibacteriaceae bacterium | reverse complement strand
GATTTAATGATCATCAGAAGTTTATGTGAGAAAAAAGGAGGTATAGCATCGATACAGGCTTTTGGTGATTGGTTTCGTTTTAATGAGCACATTAATAGTCTTCAGACAACAGGCATTCAACCGGTTTTTACTCCGTTATCACGAACGGAAAAAAGCAGTGCCGATACATTTATTTGTGTTCATGCAATGAAACTTTTTATGCAAAATGAAAACATAAACACTTTGATATTGGTTTCCGGCGACCGTGATTTTATTCCACTTTTAACTGAGTTAAGATCACTTGGAAAAAATACTTTCCTGATGGGTGTGCCGGGTTCAATTTCACGTGATCTGGTAAATGTTGCGGATGGAATAATTGAATATCAGCCGGAAAAAGTTAAACATAAAGAATCGAAATCGTTACAGACTCCTCAAAAGAAAGTAAGCAGTCAAATTGAGAACAGTATTATATCGCTGCTGAAGAAAGAAAATCGCAGAGTGAATGTTGCAACTATCGGAATAAAAATTAAGAAAGAACATCCGACATTCAATCACAAAGAATTTGGCTACGATAAACTATCACAATTTCTTGACAGCTTTTCACAAATTAAAGTTGAGTATGATGAGGATAAGCTCGTAGCGTACGCCAGTTTAGTTAAATAAATGTTAAAGTTAGAATGGTAGTATTCATGCGCATTACTTCTCATTAGCAAACCTATTTCTCAACTCAACCGGTTTTGTCTTGGCTTTCATTCTAAGGTTTAGCATTTCAACAAAGACTGAAAATGCCATCGCAAAGTAGATATAGCCTTTTGGAATGTGCTGTTCAAATCCTTCAGCAATAAGCGAAACGCCGATCAATAATAAAAATGCAAGTGCAAGCATTTTAACTGTCGGATGTTTTTCAACAAAATCGCTTATGCTTTTTGCAGAAACCATCATTACGCCCACAGCAATTACAACAGCAAGAATCATTATCATAAGATTGTTTGCCATGCCAACTGCAGTAATAACCGAATCTAAAGAAAAAATTATATCAAGTAGAATTATTTGAGCAATCACGCTTGCAAATGATTTAGCAACCTTTGAGGACCTGTGACCTTCTTCCCCTTCGAGCTTATCATGAATTTCAAACGTACTTTTCGCGATGAGGAATAAACCACCACCAATCAGAATAATGTCTCGTCCACTAATTTCCTGGCCCAATGCTGTGAATAAAGGAAGAGTTAATTTCATTATCCAAACTATTGAAAATAGCAGAAGAATTCTTGTAATCATCGCAAGAGCTAAACCGGTTAATCTTGCCTTACTTTGCTGTTCCTTTGGCAATTTGCCGGATAGGATTGAAATAAAAATAATGTTGTCAATGCCGAGAACAATTTCAAGCACTGTTAATGTCAAAAGTGCAATTAGTGATTCAGGTTGTGTTATCCAATCCAATTTGTCATCTCAGATTTTTTGTAAATATTTTTCGAAAGATAATTATTATTTTGCGAATAAGTTTTATCTAATTTTTAAGGGAGGTTTTACATATCTGATGAAAATGTTCCAGGTTAATAAAATAAAGTTTGGGTTGAATTTTGACTGGAGAATCCCTGAAATAAAAAGTGTATATGCACAAACAATTGAAGAATTGGAACGGCCTCATGTATCATTGTATCTAAATCTCTTATGCAGAGCTATGGAAAAACGCCAGCTTGCCGAAAAAAAATTTGTAAGTGATTACAAAAACAAAGAAACTGTAATCAAAGAATACTCCAAATACGAATGCATTGTCTATTATTTATTTATGAGAATGAGTAGAGAATGTAAAAAGTACGGAAGCGCTTGAGAGTTAAATAGAATACTAAATTCTATTTGAAATTGAAAAAGTACTTGAAAAAAATATTATCAAATTAATTCTGCGAAATCGCCTTTTGTTATTCTGAGCAGGTCTGCGGGTTTAATCAATATCTGCATCCCTCTGATTCCGGCACTTACAGAAATTTCATCAAACAGTTGAGCAGTTTCGTCAATGAAAGTTGGAAAGTGTTTTTTCATTCCGATTGGTGAGCAACCACCTTTTATGTAGCCTGTTAACGGTAGCAGTTCTTTTTCTTTTATCATTTCAATTTTTTTATCTCCGCAAGCAACGGCAGCTTTCTTAAGAATAAGTTCTCCAGTTACAGGAATACAAAAAACATTTATTCCGGTTTTATCTCCTCTCGTAACTAAAGTTTTGAAAACCTTTTCTGGTTCAACTCCAATTTTATTTGCCACTGTAATTCCGGTTAGATCACTTTCATCAACTTCGTATGTTACAGTTGAATGATGAATGTTATTGGCTTCAAGCAAACGAACTGCATTTGTTTTCTGAGTTTTCAATTTTTGCTAGGAGTATTGTTTGGCTTTGATCTCTTCATAGGTGAGCTCTAATGATTCTGCGGAAAGAAGAAATTTTGTGTAAACCTTTTGTGGATTATTGAAGACTTCATTTGTAATTCCGCTTTCAACTATTTCTCCATCTTTAAGAATGATTACTCTATTTGCAAGATTTCGGAGGATGCGCAAATCGTGACTAATGCATATCATTGTAAGATTAAATTCTTCATTCAATTGCTTGAAAAGTTTTACCAGGTTTAATTGTGATTCAACATCCTGTGCAGAAAACGGTTCATCAAGAATTAATAACACTGGTTTTACTGCAAGTAATCTGGCAAGTGCTGCTCTCTGCTGTTCTCCGCCGCTAAGCTGATATCCTCTTCGATCATGAAGTTTTTTAGGAAAGCCGACAGAATTTAAAATATTCTCTCTTTCCTTTCCAATGTGATCTTTATGAAGCATGTTTATTTTTAGTGCTTCATCAATAATAGTAGAAATTTTTCTGAAAGGATTTAACTGAAAGGATTTAAAACTTCCCCATGGTTCTGGAAAAGAATTTGAATCGGGCTGCTTCTTTTATTACTATTTATATGTTCCGAATCTAAAATAATATTTCCGCTATCTGGGTTTATCAATCCGGCAATTACTTTTGCAAGAGTAGATTTCCCCCCACCAGATTCACCACAGATTCCAAGTATTTCTTCACGTTCGACTTCGAATGAAACATTATTCAAAATATCGAATTGCTTTTTGGTTCTTTCTTTTACCACAACGGAGTACGAAATATTTTCAACTTTAAGCAGTGACATTGCTTATCTCTTTGAATGAGCCTATAAAATTTTTCACTTTTTCATCAGGTGAATTCAACAATTTATCAGGAGTAAAAAAATGAGTTAATCTTCCGTCTGATAAATATGCAATTTGATCAGATGACTTTAGTGCAAAGTTTATATCCTGAGTTACAATAAGAACTGATTTAGACAAAATTTTTCATCTTTAAAAGGATAAGATTCATAACTGCATAATCAACACCTGAAGTAGGTTCGTCAAGAATCAGGATGTCCGGATTTGCAAGAAGAGCCAATACAATTAAAAGTCTTTGAGCCATTCCGCCGCTTAATTCGTAGGAATGAAGTTTTGAAAGCTTTTTGTAGTCTGGTAACAAAAAGTAAAGAAGCAGTTCTTCAATCTTCAAAGGGCTGATATTTGAAAGATCAAAATAGTACTTAATATTCTTTAAAGGATCGAAACTATTAGCAGCATCTTGAAAAACGTAGCGGATGTTATTCTTTCGTATCTTTCTTAATTTTTCTTCTGATGTTTGCAGTAAATCAGTTCCTTCAAACAGAGCTTTTCCTTTAACTTCATAAAGATCAGTTGGAAGGAGAGAAGTTAGTGATCTAATCAGAGTTGATTTTCCTGAACCATTCTTACCAAGAATTGTATAGACTTTACCTTTTCCAATATCAAACTTGATGCACTGAAGTATAGTTTTTCTCTTATCTTCATCAAGAAGAGATACTAAATTTATGTCTACACTAAGCATTGTGTGAAATGTTTGTTTTTCTTTTAGGCAACAAAATAATAAATTGACATGAGAAATTACTATTTCTAATACAAATCTGTTTGATGAGCATTAAAAAATTAAATCTTCTTCTCCTTTCAATCCTCCTTCTGCTGATAATTGCCTGCGATTCAAAACAATCACCGCCAAACAATCGTATTGTTATCGGAATGTCTGCAGATGTTCAATCATTTAATTCTTTGTTTGCTTTCAGCTATGAAGAAAGCACAATTGCTGATTTGCTCTATCCAGGTCTGCTGGATTTCAAATGGAATGAAGAAAAAGGTGAACTGGATCCTTATCCTATGATTGCGAAAAGCTGGCAATGGGCTGAGGATTCTTCATTCATAAAATTTACTCTCATGGATGATATACTTTGGTCAGATGGTAAAAAACTTACTGCTTCCGATATTGTTTTTTCTTATGACGTATTTTCTGATCCGGATGTCCAGAGCAGGTTGTATGGAATATTTAATCAACTTTTTACAGAATCAGATGGACACGTTAATATTGAAAAAACTTTTAACATTATCTCACCATATGAATTCGAAATGTATTTTCCTGAAAACTCTATTCCTGATTTAGTTAAAATTATTGTACCTGTAATACCCGAACACGTTTTTAAAAATGTCAGCAGAGATCAGCTTGCAAATCACGAAAGTAACTTTAATCCTGTTTCCAGCGGGGCTTTTAAATTAAAAAAGTGGGAAAGAAATCAGTCTATAATTTTAGAAGCAGATAGCAGTTCATTTCTGTTTAAGCAGGGACAGGTTTCCGAAATGATATTCAAGATAGTTCCGGATTATACTTCAAGAATGCTTCAGGTAAAGAAAGGTGAAATAGATTTGGTTGAGTTAGTTAAAGTTGAAGATGTTTTAGAGTTGAAGAAGGAAGAACATCTGGTCGTGTTTCCTTTATTTGGAAGAGAGTACGATTACATCGGCTGGAACAATATTGACCCAGAATCAATCTCCGGTGGTCAGGTAAAGCAGAATAAATTTTTTGGCAGCATCAATGTTCGTAAAGCTTTGAGCTTCGCAATTAACAAAAAAGAAATACTTGAAGAATATTTGCAAGGATTGGGTGAACTTGCGGCATCATCTGTCTCTCCAATTTTTATATCTTCTTATAATAATGAAGTAAAACCATACGAGTACAATCCCGATGAAGCAAAAAGACTTTTAGCTCTTGAAGGTTGGAAAGATGAAGATAGAAATGGAATTCTCGAAAAGGGTAAAGAGGAATTCAAATTCAAAATGTATTACCCGGTTGGAAATCCATTGCGTGAATATGCTGCTATTGTTGTAAAAAATAATTTAAAGTCGGTCGGAATAGAAGTCACAACAGAAAAGATGGAACTTGGTACGTTCATAGATAATCTTTATGAAAGAAAATTAAATTCCTGGATGGCAGGGTGGGGCATTCCAATTCCGCTAGACTTAAAGCCTTACTGGTACTCTGATCAGAATGTTGCTGTTCTAAATTTCCAGAGCTATAATAATTCAGAAGTTGATAAAATTCTTGATCGGCTTGAAGACAAACTTAGCAATGAAAAAAAATATGAATTGATTAAGGAATTTCAGAAAATTATTCATCAGGATGAGCCGGTTACTTTTCTTTACTGGACTCCCAATATTATTGTTTACAATACCAAAATAAAAAATTTGAAAATAACCCCTTATGGAGTTCTTGTCCATTGCTGGGAATGGACTCTTAATTAAGTGATATGAAATCAGAAATTATAAAGACGTTATTTATCAGATTTTTATCTTCAGTATTAACACTTTTTCTACTGGTAAGTTTTCTATTTATAATTATCAGGCTTTCACCCGGTGATCCGACAGATAAATACATATCAGCAAAACTCGGAAGCGAACTATCAGAAAGAATCGCCGAAAAATTTTCATTAAACCAGCCTGTTACCAATCAATTCTTTTCGTTTGTTGCAAATGTTTTTAGCGGGGATATGGGTGTGTCTTACAATTACAGACTTCCTGTTTTCGAAGTGATCTGGGAATATTTTTCATTTACACTTGTGTTTGCGTCTATCAGCTTTGTTTTTCAGATGAGTCTGAGTATCTGGCTTGCTCTTTGGGTAATTAAAAAACGGAAAAAGTGGTTGAACAAATTTGTAACTGACTCCTCACTTTTTATTTATTCAATACCAGCATTTGTTCTTGGTGTAGCGCTGATCTACATCTTTTCCGTCAGTTTAAATTTGTTTCCAATTTCAGGATTAAAGTCTCTGGATTATGATAAATTATCTTTCTTCTCTCAACTTCTTGATAAACTGCATCATCTTGTTTTGCCTTTGATAACATTAACTGCAGCAGGTGTGGCCATGTTCTACAAGTATATAAAAGAAAGTATGGATGAGGTGTTACAGCAAACTTTTGTAACCAATCTCAGAGCATCCGGAGTTGATGAAAATATTATTCTTCTAAAGCATGTAATACCAAATGCATTAAGACCATTAATATCTGTTGCGGGTGTTGAGCTTGGAATACTTTTAGGCGGAACATTAATCACAGAAGTTATTTTCAGTCTTCCCGGTATGGGCAGATTGACTGTTGATTCTATATTTTCACGTGATTATCCATTGGTAATCGGTTGTGTCTTTACTGCTGGTGCGGTGATGATTCTTGCCAACTTTCTTGCAGATATTATTAAGCTGAAGATTGATAAAAGGTTGATTAAAGGAATCCTGAATTGAAATCCGGATTAAAAATAATTCACTGGATAATTTTTCTTTGGATATTAATAGCCATTCTGAATTATGATATAGTTATCAGTTATCTTTCATTAATCTTTAATTACATTGGGTTATTATCAAAAGATTCATCAGCAGCAATTGCAGTTTTGAATTTTAGCTTTATTGATGCAA
>JALONF010000034.1 GCA_025455085.1 Ignavibacteriaceae bacterium | reverse complement strand
TCCAGCAGAAATTCTTTTCTGAAAAAATTATCGCCGCCTTCACATTGAATAGGTTCTATGATCAGTACAGCAATATCATCAGGATTATTTTTAATAGCAGATTTGATTTCAGTGATTGCCTGCTTTTCAAGTTTTAATACTTCATCGAGATGTTTCTCAAGAGGGAAAGTGATTTTGGGATTAATAATCCTTGGCCAGTCGAACTTCGGGAAATATTTAACTTTGTTTGTATCTGTGTTTGTCAACGACATTGTGTAACCGCTTCTGCCGTGAAATGCTTCTCTGAAATGAATTACCTGAGAACCTTTTTCTTCCCTATAACCTTTTTTTAAGTTCTTCCTTACTTTCCAGTCAAATGCAACTTTCAAACCATTCTCCACAGCAAGTGCACCGCCATCAATGAAGAACAAATGTTTCATATAATCGGGCTTAGCAATTCTTCCAAATGTATCAACAAACTCAGCCATATGTGTTGTGTAAATATCAGAATTGGAGGGTCTATTGACGGCAGCATAGCCAAGTAATTCTCTCACTTCATCTGAATTTAATTTTGGATGATTCATACCAAGCGGGTTTGACGCAAAGAACGTAAAGAAATCTATGTATTCATCACCGTTTCTCTCATCTAATATTTTATTTCTATAGCTGTTTTTGAGATCAAGAATTAATTGGAAACCATCAGCAAGAATGTGCTTTCCGATAACTTCTCTGACTCTTTCTGCAGGGTTAATTGTTTCTGTGAACATATAATTACCAAATAAAAAAATGAATAAATATTTATTGCAAGAATTATGCAACAGGCATTCACCTGTTGATATAAAAAAATGGGAGATTAAAACACAGATTCGTAGGCAGAAACAAAATAGCTTCTATGCCTGAGGAGAAACGATGTAAGAATTATATGTAAATATGTCTTTTTCATAAAATTTAATTACAGTGCAAAAATACAAAAGGCTGAGAGTAAATTCAATCAACAAAACATTCACCAAGCTGCGAATTATTGGATTAAAACAAGAAAATAAAAAAAATCCCGGCCTAAACAGACCGGGACTTCAAAAAGAAATTTAATTCCTTTTACTTCATAAGTATCATCTTTTTAACTGAAGAATAATTCTTATCACCAGCTAGCGATTTTGCCTCTATTGTGTAGATGTAAATTCCGCTTGCCAGGTTAGAAGCATTCCAGTTGAAATCATGGAATCCAACTGCCTTCGTTTCATCAACAAGTACATCAATCATTTCACCAAGAATATTGTAAACTGCGATTCTTACATTACTCTCAAATGGCAATGAGTACTTAATTGTAGTAACCGGGTTAAATGGATTCGGATAGTTCTGATACAAAGTGTACTCTTTTGGAGTGAAGTCTACATTAACTTCAACCTCAGGTGAGTAAGCATATGTACCATCAAAATCCATTTGTTTCAATCGATATATTATTGTTCCGACAAAAGATTCATAAGTGAATTTATCAACGAATGAGTAATGAGATGCTTCTGAAGATGTACCTCTACCTTCTTTGAATCCTATCTTCTCCCATTCGCCATTCATATTACGCTCGATGTCGAATCCGCGGTTATTCAGTTCTGTAGCAGTAGCCCAGCTTACAAGTATTTCACGACCTGAAAGTTCTGCTGTGAAAGCTGTAAGTTCAACGGGTATGAAAGTAGTTGTTGTTACAATATTACTGAAACCAGAGTTACCTGATGAATTATATCCAAATACTCTGTAACTGTACATTGTGTTCGGATTTAATCCTGTGTCAAGGTAGTTGATGACATTAGCATTAACTGTGTCAATGTTTATCCAAGGATCAACGCTTAATGAATCACCAAGCTTACGTTGAATAATAAACCCAAATTCGTTATTTGAGTTATCTTGCCATCCTAAGTCAACTGTGAATGTATCAGGAATTGCAGCAAGGTTAGATGGCGAATTAATTGCAACAAAAACACCATTTTCAAAAGCGCCAATGGTTGGAGGAGTTCCTCTTAGGGCACCAAGAATATCTGTAGTTATTCCAGATATTGTAAGACCGGCTGCGAGTAAAGGTGAAACAGATTGCGGTCTGTAATCCAGGTTAGATACAAATATCGGATCATTACTGATTGAGTTGGCTTCCTGACTTGTAAGTGTCTGCCACGTTGCAAGGTCCGGTGCTGAAGTTGTTCCAAAGATACCAAATACTCCACCAGTTCCACTTGCATAGTAATGATTGTAGTTCAGATCTAATAGTGTAGTAGTGGTATTGGTGAACTGAACTGCGTAGTGAATTCCCGTGCCGGAAATATTGGACCGTGCATTGTTGAAAGTGTTATCTTTTACAACAAAGTTGATAGCTACATCTCGTTTAGCTAGAGCAGTTGTTGTTCCTGCTGTAACGTTACTGCCACCGATATATACAGTGTTGTAGTATATCTCAACGGAGTTAGCAGCATAACCAAAGTAATCAATGCCACGGATTGTGCCTGCAGTTTGATTTACGCCTGCAGAAAGAGAGATCACGTTATTAAATATTTTAATGTTCATCGTATCACCACTGGCACCGATATAATAAATACCATATTGAGTTGCAGTTGAACTTGTACTTTGTAGATTATTTATAATGTTTCCTTCTACAACATTGTTTTTACCGCGTCCAAGATAAACACCATATATAGTAGTTGCAGTTGATGGAGTAGTTTGATGTATAAGATTTCCAATAGCCTTATTTCCATTTACTCCAGCTGCACCCTGCATTGTTATACCGCGGGCAGAGAAGTCAACAAATTCGTTATTGGATAGCGTGTTATTGCTACTTAGTGTACTTGAGAACAAGTAAACACCAATTGCGTAAACTGCTGCCGATGGAACTGGTCTGAACCAGCAATTATCAATTAAGTTATTATTGGAAGCGGTTCCTGCTGCCAGAATAAGACTTCCTGAAGCTGTGCTTGTCTGCTGACTCTGGATTATACAATTCTTTACAACGTTATTGCTTCCGTTGCTGAAGAAGTGTACTGCTGGTACAACTGCAGGAGCTATTATTGAAAGATCTCTGGTTGTTCCACCGACAGTATTAGATCCATCGATGATATAATATTGTCCATCGGTGTTCAATCTTAAAGTAGCAGTAGTTTGAGTTGTACTTCCTGGAATAACAGCCTGAACACCAGTAGCAGGTTTAAAGGTAACTGTATTGGTCGCACTAGCACCTCCGAAAGCTGTAAGTTCAATCGGATAAGTTTCAGAAGGGTAGTTTGTATCAACCAATAAGAAAGTAACCGGACCTGAAACACCACGTAATATCAGGTCATTGCGTGCAGCAGTGATTGTTGGATAAACACCCATTGATGCATCACTCATGAAGAAGCTGTAGTCAAACGGCTTTCCGTCTTCCATCATTTCCACATATTCTTCTGTAACAGTTACATAGCGTTGACTCTCGTCTATGACAGGTGGAGTTCCATTCTTTTCTTCATAAGCTAAAATATCTATATCTGCATCGGCGCCTAGCAGATCTTTTACAACAGTTCTTGTTCTGGTTTCAAAAGTGATTTTCTTTCCGGTAGCCTGCATAAAAGCACTAAGACCAACTGTATATGTACCACTCAGTGGTATATATACCGGCATTTCATATGCACCGATTGTTGGTGTAGTTACATTCCTTGTTGCTCCGAGTATATCAGTAGTTATACCGGCAATCGGAGTACCTGCAATAAGCAGTGGGGAAGTATCTAATGGTCTTAGGTCTGTGTTAGAAACAAATTGCGGATTGGATGCAATTGAATTAGCATCCTGCCCGGTTGCAGTTTGCCATGCTGTTAATGTAGTTATCTCTGCACCAAGATATCCTAAGGCACCAGCTACTCCTGATGCATAATAGTCATTATAATTTATAAATGTATAAGCTGTATTTGGTGCCGTACTGTAAATCGCATAGCTCCTATCTGTTGTACTATTAACGTTGTTAAAAGTATTAACAAAGACGTTATCCCGTACATCCAGCAATGCGGCTGTTGATGTTAAGACAGCAAAAGCAGCATGAATTGTGGCAGATGTGTAGCCAACGAGAGTATCATACAAGTTAACAGTGTTATAATATACATTGACACCGGTAGTTGCGCCTTCGATTCCTATTCCAATACCCCAATAAGTAGATGAAACGTCTGCAGTAGCCCGTACATGCTTCACGACGTTGTTTCTAATTGTGACATTGGTAAGAGCAATCCCTGTGCTGACATGTATACCACGAGCGCCATAGCCACCTGTATTTGTGTTCTGGATATTGCTCACTATGTTTTTCTCTATGACAACACCAGTAGTAGTTGAGAAAACCCAGATGCCATACGATGGTCCGGAGTAGCTTGTGAGCATACTATCAACGGTATTACTAGCAACAGAAACATTCGCGTTGGAAACTGCTGAAGTGACTACAATACCTCTTGGTGCAGCAGTTGTAATGTTGATAGGACCAATCGTATTGTTGGTAATATTGCTGTTAACAGTTCCGGTTGCAAACCAGATTCCAGTGACGTTGGCAGTGTATGTAGTTGTATAATTTCCAATGCGATTATTTGTTAAAGTTGCACCATCAATTCCTTGTGCATAAAGCCCGATTAAAGCAATATGATTTGGAGCAAGGCTGTTTAGGTCATTACCCTGAACCAATAGTCCGCTTCCATTGCCGGGGGAAACAACTGCAATATTGTAATTTCCAATGTATGCTTTCTGGATGCTGTTGTTTTGAATGGTGATGTTATTAAACCATCCTGCAGTTCCAGGTGCATTTCCATCTGAAACAATCAGAGCCGAACTGGAGGTAACTCCATTTCTGATGATACAATTCTTAACTGTAACATTTGTAATTGGTGTGATACCTTTCGAACCTATTACAATTACTTGTGGTGTTGTTGCACTAGTATTTTCAATTGTAAAGTCCCTGGTAGTTCCACCAGAATTCGATCCATCAATAGTAATATAGCTACTAAGAATTTTGAATATCTGGGATGCAGCTGAAGCTCCGGAAACAGTTGCAGTCACTCCGGTGTTTGGTTTAATTGTTACGTTATTTACTGCAGTTGGAATATTATCATTAACCACATCGATAGTCAACGGGAATGTTTCCGTCGGATAAGTTGCATCTGTAAGCAGGAATGTAGTTGCACCACTTACACCTCTTAGATTAAGATCATTAATGGCTGCGGTTATAGTAAGATAGACACCATCAATCCCCTCGGGAAAATCAAGTGAAGGATTCTCTGCTTTTTTAACAAAAAGATCGCCTTCATAAACCTTACCGTTTTCCATGGGTATCCAGCTTATTTCTTCAATCTCAACCATTTTTTTAATACCATTTGCTGTGCTCGATAATTCAGTTGCATCAGCGTATTCAATTCCTTTTTGTCTGATCACCTCAGGAACACCACTTTCAACCACAACTTCTTTCAGCACTTTACTGACAGATTTTTCGAATGTAATATCTCTGCCCGTAATGCTGCTGAATAGGGTCGTTCCAACTGTATAGCTTCCTGAAAGAGGAAGACCAACAATGAGATAACTGCTTGGATTTGTTGGAGGAGTTGCAGCCGCTGGCGGATTAGCTGTGAAGCCGCCTGCACCTGCTGATGGGAAGGCGCCAACGTTTGGCGGAACTACATCATCCTGTGCAACTACATAGTATTTTACTGTATCTCCCAATGCTACACCGCTACCGAGAGTAAACTGATAGTTACTACCGGATATATAAGTAGCAGTTGCAGGACTCCAACTTCCGGAGTTAATTCTCCAATATAAAACTGGTAATCCACTTCCAGCAGTAGGAACACCACTTGCATCAGAAATAGAAGCGGTTAATGTTCTTGACGAAAGTGAGGACGTTGGATTTAACGGAGTGTAAACGATCGAAGGAGGGGTTAAATCTATACCAATACCTGAAAATTCATCAGCGCCCACATCTGGAGTTGTAACATTCCTAGTATTTCCATCGAAATCATCTGTTATTGCAATAGGCGTAGTAACTGGAGTTCCACCAGATTCTGTTTGTGTTGCGATTGCAGTGTTAATATGCAAATTATAAGGTGAACTTCCTATATTAACAAAGGGTGGATTTTCAGTAAATGAAGCGCCGTCACTTGGAGAAACTCTCCCTTTAAAAGCACCTATTGTCTGGTCATAATTAGTACCGTCTGTAAAGATAACATTGTTAGCTCCAGGTATGCCGGCATAAAAATCATTATTATTAGAAGTAGCAGCATAACTTGTTAATGTAGTGGTTGATCTCCTGTATGCGGCAGTGTAACCAGTTGCACCATTAGGAGTAGAAACATTTACGACAATGTTGTTACGCATATCAACTGTTGGTGTTGTGGAAGCATAAATACCATTGCTTCCAAATAATGCACCACTGCTTGTTGCATCTAAGAATATTGTATTATAATATAATCCTATGGTTGTGCCACCCGCAACGTATATTCCGTTTACTGCTTGGGCAGCATTTGCTAAAGGAGCTTTTATTTCAGAGATAAAATTGTTGTATGCATTTATAGTAGTACCAGCCGCAATATATAAACCATATGCAATCGAAGACGCATTATTGCCGGTAATATTATATATGTTGTTACGATAACAGTTATTAACTAATCCAGTCGAACCATTGAGATAGACGCCGTAGACTGCCCCTGTTCCGGAACAACTTATGTTGTAGCTATCATTTCTATAAAACGCAATGGTACCAGTAGATGAGGCAGCACCAATGCTGTAACCATAAACAGCAGAACCTGTACCTGTTAAGCCAGTTACCGTATTTAGATAGATCTGTGTGCCTGGACCATCATAATTAGTATAGATACCATATACTGAACTGGTTCCGCCAGTTATGTTTGAAATTGTATTACCGGTAATAGTTTTAGTCTGAGAAGTTGAGGATGCATAATAAATACCGTAGAATGTGGAAGCTCCAGTTAAAGTAATATTGCTGAAGTTATTGTTTTGTATACTTGCTATTCCACCAGCAGGACTTCCAAAATCGTAGAAGCCGTAAAAACTTCCTGCACCGGTTTTGCTGATAGCTGTATTCTGGTTTCCAATTACATTTATGTTAAGCGTTCCATTACTGCAATAAATCATATAAGAGGTAGATGTGGAGGCAAAAGTTCCGTAGCTTATTGTATTATAATTTACAGTCGCCGACGCACAAACTGGCGATATATAAATAGGTTGTGCACCGGATGTTGAACCCTGTCCAAGAGTTATATTATTATTGTTAAATACAGCATCTCCTCCTGCATTTGAGCTGGACATAAATATGCCATAAAGAGTACTTGTTGCATTTACTCCACCACCGCCTGCATTATTTATTGTGTTGTAGCTTACGTTGGGGCTGGTTTGGTAAATAAGATAAACACCATAGGAGGCACTTGCAGCATTTCCAGCATAATTCTGAATTGTGTTTCCTGCACCAACGGCTCCTACCACAAAGTTTTGATCCTGAAAGTCATATGGTGTTGTTGCGTGATTATAACCTCTTAATAAAATACCGGCAAATACATCCTGAACCGTGTTACCGTTCATTGTAATATTTTCATTTCTTCCACCAGTAGAAGTAACTGTAATACCTGTTGCAGAAGAAGGTAAAGAAGCTGCATCATTATTTGATGAATAAATACCAGCAACGTAACCACTAGTACCTTTTGTCATATCAACTACACAGTTTATTAGAGTTATAAACTTGCAGCCATTCGTGCCATCAACTTTGCGTAGATAGTAACCATATTCAATACCAGCCTGACTAGCTGTAACATCAATAGCATCAAATGTTACATAGTCAGAACCCTGAATAATAATGACTGCATCGCCTTGCCCGCCAAGAGTAGTTGTGGCAACGGTTCCTGCATCGGTTCTTGTAACTAATGGATTTGCTCCAGCGCCATTCTTCTGGAATGTAATTGCATTGCCAGAGCTACCAGTTGCTGTCAATAGAATAGGTGCAGTTAAATTTTCTGTATATCCTCCCGTTACATTAAATGTTACTCCACCTGTCCCAACACCAACAATATTAAGTGAATCCACAGCTGTTTTTATCGTTGCAAAGGGAGTTCCTGGTATAGTATATGTACCAGATAGCTGTGCAAATATTGAAGTGGGAAGTAAAGCAAATAGTAACAGAAGAAAAGACAAATAAAATTTGTGACTATTTTTCTTCATAATAGTGCCCTCTTAAAGTTAATTGAACAAATAATTAATTAAATGCAAATTGTTTCGGCTAGTGAAACTATAGATAAAGTGTAGATATTTCTTGTGCGGGGAACCCTCCTTTCAATCCTTTAAAAAAAGAATGAATTTTCACTTACATGTTAAAAATTCTTATTCAAAGTTCAAAGAAATTTCAGAGGAGTAAAAGTCTAAACAAATTTATGCCAAATGTTTAGAGAGATAGATTTTGTTTGATTTTGTGAATATAATTTGTTACACTTACCGTAACAAATAAAAAAATTATGTCTGCATCAACAAAATTGTCCACCTCTGTAAAAGCACTGTGCTATTTAGAACGAGCATACCCGAAACCGGTTTCAAGTTCTGAAATAGCTGCAGCCATAGGAATAAATTCTTCTAAACTTAGAATGATACTATCAATGCTTGCAAAGAACGGGATTGTTGAAAGTAATTCAGGAACTACCGGAGGATTTAAATTGAAGAAACAGCCATCTGATATTCACCTTCAGGAAATTTATTGTGCTATAGAGGACAGGAAAGCATTTCATCTGGATGTCAGAAAAGATTCAATTAAGAAGAATAGTTTGCCAGAGAAATTAAATTTTTATTTTCTCGATCTGTTCGCAGAAGTCCAGGAAAATATTGAAGATAAAATGAAAACGATTTCTTTAGAGTCAATCATTAAAAAAATAAATAATAATTAATAAAAATAATTCGGAGTTAATATGGAATTCTTAAAACAACTGGGAATAACTAAAACAAATTTTGGGTCATCGACCGGACAGAAATGGAACCAAACAAAAACTGAAGGTGAATTAAAAATTCATTCACCTGTGGATGGAAAATATATTGCTTCAGTCTATCAGGGTTCTGAAAAGGATTATGAGAAAATTATGAAAAGTATGGAAGAAGCTTTTCTTTATTGGAGGATGGTTCCCGCACCGAAAAGAGGTGAAGTAGTAAGACAAATTGGTCTTAAGCTCCGCGAGTATAAAGAGCCGCTTGGTAAATTGGTTTCGTATGAAATGGGGAAATCGCTTCAGGAAGGCTTAGGTGAAGTTCAGGAAATGATTGACATTTGCGATTTTGCTGTTGGTCAATCACGCCAGCTTTATGGTTTTACGATGCAGTCGGAAAGACCAATGCACAGAATGTACGATCAATATCATCCGCTTGGAGTTGTTTGCACGATTTCTGCTTTCAATTTCCCTGTAGCTGTTTATGCCTGGAATGCTATGCTTGCTGCTGTTTGCGGAGACGTAAACATTTGGAAACCATCATCCAAAGTTCCATTAAGTGCAATAGCAACGCAAAATATTATCGCAAAAGTTCTTAAAGAAAATAATCTTCCGGAAGGAATATTTACTTTAATAGTTGGAAAAGGTTCAACAGTTGGCGAAAGAATTTTAAATGATAAAAGAGTTGCGATGGTTTCTGTAACAGGTTCAACAAGAGTGGGCAAACATGCAGCAGAAGTTGTTTCGGCAAGATTCGGAAAAACTATTCTTGAGCTTGGTGGCAATAATGCAATTATCATAACACCAGATGCTGATTTTAAAGTAGCAATTCCAGCAGTCGTCTTTGGAGCAGTTGGAACAGCAGGGCAGAGATGTACATCAACAAGGAGATTAATTATCCACGAATCAATTTATAATAAAGTAAAAGATGCATTACTTAAAGCATATAAAAGCCTGAAAATTGGTGATCCTCTTGACCAGAAAAATCACATGGGCCCTCTCATCGATAAGAATGCAGTGAATGATTTTACTAATGCACTTAAACGTGTAAATAAAGAAGGTGGGAAAATTATATTCGGCGGAGATATCCTCTCAGGTAAGGGTTATGAATCAGGCTGCTATGTATCTCCTGCTATTGTTGAAGCGCATAATCATTATGAAATTGTTCAGGAAGAAACGTTTGCACCAATCTTATATATAATGAAGTACAAAAAGGATATTGATGAAGCAATTGCATTACAGAACGGTGTTGTGCAGGGTTTATCATCATCAATCTTTACAAATAATTTAAAAGAAGCCGAAAGATTTCTTTCATATGCAGGATCTGACTGCGGAATTGCAAATGTTAATATAGGAACCTCAGGCGCTGAAATTGGCGGAGCTTTTGGTGGTGAAAAGGAAACCGGCGGTGGAAGAGAATCCGGTTCAGATTCCTGGAAAGCTTATATGCGACGCCAGACTAATACAATAAATTTCGGCTCACAGCTACCTTTGGCGCAGGGTATTAAATTCGATATATAAAATATTTTTTATAAGGTATTTTTGTAAGGAACGGGAATTAATTTCCGTTCCTTTTTTTATGTAATAATTCCATTCCAGATTTACCCGCCCATTTTCTTTATCAATACGAGAATTATTGAGGAAATTTTACCTGAATTATTTGGACTCGCAAGCAATTCTTTCTTTTCAATGTATCAATTCAATAATGACCTTTCAAGTTAATCATTCTATACTCTTTGGCAAGCTTTTAGTATCAACCAGCCTGAAAGTGAATGACAATTTAATAATAAAAACAAAATGACTACTCTGGATTTAAAGAAACTTACTTCGTGCGGCTCTGATTGGGAATCAAATCAGTATAAAATTCTTATAAAGGTAAAAGAGTGGTTATCCAATTTCAGCAAGAATAAATTATTCCCCTCAATCGAAGAAGCTATCCAGCTTAATCTGGCTCTCGAAGATCTTCTGAGAGAAAATATTGAATGCAAGCTCTGGTTTGATAATGAAATTAAAGGCAGAAAGGTTAATGAACGTGTGATCGTTTATGAAAAAGCTCACCAGATTGGAAACCAGCTTGACAAGCTTTTAAATTTCATCGATTGGGCTTTGCAACTAAACAGACCTGTGCTCGACGAAGGAAGAATAATTAAAAACTTTGTTGAAGAAAATCTTTCAATTAAGAGAATTTCAAGAGTAGAGAAAAATTATCATGGTAAAGGATACTTCAGTCTGCCTGATAATAAGAATCAAGTTTTGAACATTTATCTTTATGAAATAATCTGGGATTGGTCTCATGAGAATTTATACCAGCGTATTAATTCGCGCCTTGTTAGATCTGTTCCATCGCAGGTGATCCATAATCCTGTTGAAGAATTGATTCTGAATTTCATAAATTTTTCTCAGGATTTGCATGAACCAGTAGCTTATGTTTTCGAAACTGATCTTGATTTCGCTTACGAGGAAACAATGTTTCCCATTGCAGAAGAAAAACTTCTGAAGCACCTGAGCAGCTAACGAAGTTTAGTCAGTCCTCCTGATAAATTAATCATATCTGTAACAATCATTCCAGTCTCCGTAAGAAAAATGTCATCCTCTTCTTCAGTTTTATCAGGGACTTCACCTTTTTCCAATAACTTTAATCCTTTTCTTTGACGTCTTTCATTTTCACGCATAAATTCCTTCTCATCATCAGCTTCTTTCTTTTGATTCCTAATCTCTTTGTTTAATGAGATATATTTTTGATTCCTGGATTGATTGTATGACTCTATATCGTCAATAAGATATTGAAATTCAGGATCAACACTTCTTCTTTTCTCAGAGAAAGCAAGAAGTTCAGGAAGAATTTTATTCAGGTTACTAAATAATTTGTAGTCGGTTGCATCTATTTGATCCCA
>JALONF010000286.1 GCA_025455085.1 Ignavibacteriaceae bacterium | reverse complement strand
TTTAATAGTGATTTTGTGGGCTGTACGTTGAGCTAAATTCTGAAATATTTTTTTGAAATGTATGTCTGTATTTCTTAAATCTTATAAAAAAATTCTGGCAATCAATAATTATTAAAGTCCAAAGATTGCTAGTTCATTTTATCTAGTCGTAACTATTTATTCTTATACCCAATTACTGTTATGCTAAAAATTCCGATGTTATTTTTTCTGAACAATTCAATTTCTGAATCATTGATATACTCTCTAAGAACATCGTCTGGTAAGTCAATTACTTTGGTTTTTTTGATTTCAATATTTGAAAAACCAGTTTCTTTAATAATACCTAGGTAGTCAGCCTGCTGAAGAGCACCTGCAACACAACCGGCGTACATCTCTGCGGACTTTTTCAATCCTACTGGTAGTTCACCCTTCAGAACAATATCCGATACACAAAAATGTGATCCTGGTTTTAGTATTCTATAAATTTCAGAAAAAGCTTTTTGTTTATCAGAGACAAGATTAAGAACACAGTTACTTACAACTACATCAGCAAAATTATCCTTGAGAGGCATCTGCTCAATATCCCCAAGTTTGAATTCCACATTCTTATAACCAAGCATTGCATTATTGATGTTTGCTTTAGCAATCATCTCTTCCGTCATATCGATACCAATGACTTTTCCTCCATCTCCTACAATTGCTCTTGCTACGAACACATCGTTTCCTGCACCGCTTCCAAGATCAACTACTGTATCACCCTTTTTTATTCCGGCATGCTCAGTAGGTAATCCACAGCCAAGTCCAAGATCAGCTTCAGCAACATATCCTTCAAGATGATTATATTCATCCTTCATGACAGTATAGCCTACAATTTTATTATCGGCATCCCCACAGCAAGCCGGTCCACAGCACCCGGAAGTCTTAGAAGCTTTTGCGATCTGTCCATATTTTTCTTTTACAACTTGCTTTAAATCATCTGCGTTTTTCATTTTATAATTCCTTTTTTAGTTAATTATATTATTAAATATTAAAATCAATCTTGTATTTTTTTATAAAGCCATTCTTTCGGAATAATTTTAAATATTGTAATTATGTAATCTTGTAATTTCATTCAACAACAACCTATTTTCGAAAACATTTTATCCAGCGCGGCTTTGGCTTTAGCTAGATTTTTATTATTCACACAGTAACAAATCTTCGGACCATCAATTTCACCATCAATTAGACCTACGCGTTTCAGCTCTTTTAAATGCTGCGAAACTGTAGCCTGTGCAAGTGGAAGCTGATCAACAAGACTTCCAACCATACAGGTCCATTTGAGTCAGGATTTTGAGTATTCTGATTCTTGCAGGATGAGAAAGCGCTTTTGCTACATCTGCAAGCCAGTTGTCTTCCTGTGTGAATTCTTCTTTTTTTGATGCTGCCATTAATAACTTCTAAATCGTTCATCGTAAATATACGATGAATATATAAAATGTCAATACCATTTATCAAACTTTTTTCCTATAGAGATAAGACTTCTCTATGAGCCTGCTTTCTATTAAGCTCAAATTTGATTACTTTCACAAAAAATTTTTGTTTTTTTTATAATTTAACTGTTTTAAACTGAATGACGATTCTGGTTGAAATATTTTACGCAGCTATCAATAATGATTTACTGAAATTGCTTATTCAGATCACTGTGCTGCTGCTCACCGCACGCATTTTTGGTGAACTATCTCAGAAAATCGGGCAGCCAGCAGTTCTTGGTGAAATATTAGCAGGTATCGTTCTTGGCCCTTCTCTTTTAGGCAACCTGTTCCCATTTATACACAGCTGGGTTATACCTGCAACCGAGGTGCAGATAAGTTTGCTTGAAGTTATCACATTGATCGGTGCGATATTCTTGCTTCTGATAACTGGCCTTGAAACTGATCTTCAGCTAATAAAACATCATGCAAAGAAAACTATCGGGATTGCACTGGGTGAACTGCCGTTCTCTCTTATATGCGGATTTTTATTTGGTCTCTACATTCCGGATGCATTACTTGTTAATCCAGATCAGCGATTAATTTTTGCTTTGTTCATAGCAATAGCAATTTCATTGTCAGCTATACCTGTTATCGCCAAAGTATTGATCGATCTTAAATTGATTAGAAGGGATATTGGACAGATTACTCTTGCTGTTGGGATGTTTGACGATACAGTTGCCTGGATCTTATTATCGATTGTACTAGGATTATTAGGCGGCGAGGTTGTTTCAGTTGGAACTATTGGCTACTCATTCTTTAAAGTTATATTATTTGTTGGTCTCAGCTATTTTACTGGTAAGTATATTGTAAAGCATCTCTTAAACTTTACACTGAACAAAATTTCACTTAGGGACAAGGTGCTGACATTAATCGTTGTATTTGCTTTCGCTCTCGGTGCAATTGTTCAGGCAATAGGTTTGGAAGCAGTTCTCGGTGCATTCATAACGGGAATAATTTTTTCACAATCACCGGCGGTTCCTAAAGATACAATTGATCGATTGGAGAGTACAACTTTTGGGATTTTCGCTCCGATTTTTTTCGCGGGTGCAGGGTTGAAAGTTAACCTGCTTGACTTATTCAGAACCGATCTTCTCCTAATTGGAATAGGAATAATCCTGGTTGCAATACTAAGCAAATTTATAGGAGCTTATCTCGGAGCGAGAGTTATTGCAAGAACAAACCATTGGACTGCATTAAGTTTCGGGGCAGGTCTAAATGCACGCGGAGCTATTCAAATAATCGTTGCCACTATAGGTTTATCCTATGGAATTCTTTCACAGGAAATTTACTCGCTGATTATTATCACGGCTGTTGTAACATCTCTAATGGCGCCCATAATGCTGCGATGGACTCTTAGTCATGTTACACCGGAAGATGAAGAAATCAAGCGACTAAAACACGAGGAATTGGTCAAAGATAATATTCTCGCCAAAGTTCATAGAGTTCTTTTGCCAGTGAGGAAAAGAGAAATCAGCCAGGCAAGCCCTTCAAAATTAATAGAAGCTAGAATTCTTGAAAGATTAGGGAGAAAAACAGAACTGAATGTTACACTTTTAACAATATCTGATGATAAAGAGAAGACGGAAAGTCAGCAGTTTCTCAATACGCTTTCCGCGTTCTTCAAAAAATTCCCGGTAACAAAGAAGATAGCGGAAAGTAGAAATACACTTGAAAGTATTCTTGAAGAGGTAAAAAAAGATTATGACCTTCTTATAGTAGGTGCGACTGAAAAACAAAAAAATCCCGATATGCTTTTTAATCCGATTGTAGACAATCTTGTAAGACTTTCACCCTGCCCGAGTATTGTTGTGCAAAGCAGCAACGTTGCGGAAGACTGGAGACCAAGCAGAATTCTTGTACCAACGAACGGCAGTCTTGCATCGAAAAGAGCCGCCGAAGTTGCTTTTGGAATTGCTTATCACGATCATGATCAAGTTCACATTCTTAACGTAGTTGAAAGTAAAGACAGTTTTGCTTCATTAGAAATCGAAGGCACTGTTACAGAAAGAAGATTATCTTTTGCTTATCAGATTGTCAACGAACTAAAAAAGCTTGGTGAGTCGCTTAATGTCAAAACATTTACGGAAGTTGAAGTGGGAGAAGAGCCGGATAAAGTGATCTTAAAGATGTCCCGTGAAAAAAATTTTGATCTGATAATTTTAGGAACTGATATCAGACCGGGAACAGATAAACTTTACCTTGGTCCCCGGGTAGAAAGAATATTAAATAACTGTGCCTGCCCCGTCCTTGTCATTAATGGTGCTTAAACAGTTAACTTTGACAAAGACCCGGAAATACTTTTTCCCAAATCAATCGTCAGTACTTTTCTTTTATTATCGATCAATGCCTGCTTGTCGCCCAGGGCCTGTGCTCTGATCAATGTTCCAAATGAAATTGAAGATATATCACTGCCAGCCCCTTCAGGAATTGCAACATGATCCTGAATATCAGAAATTAATTGGATAAAAAATCCGTTCCCTGAATCTCCTTTGTGAAGTTGTCCAGTTGAATGCAGAAATCTTGGGCCATAACCTAGTGTTGTGGCAGCTTTATACTTCTGTAATATTTTCAATCGCAAAAGCTGAAGCTGCTGCCAGGTTTTTTCATCCGGTCTTAAAAAAGCCTGAATAGCAATATAGCTTTTTCCTATTTCACACTTGGAAAGAAATGATGTAATAGCCTCATTCAAATTACCAGCTTTGATGTCACCAAAAACTTTTATCCCTTCTGATTCAAATGCTGGTTTTAGTTCGGGAAGTTTTCCTTTCAGCTGGTATTCTTTCATCATAGCCCGAGCCGCAATTTTTGCTGATTCAACATTCGGCTGATCAAATGGCTGAACATCCAATACAAATCCTGCGACTGCAGTAGCAAATTCCCATCTAAAAAATTCAGCGCCGAGCTGATAGATATTTTTCATTTCAATTTCAATTACTGGAAATCCAGCATTTTTAATCTCACTAACTTTTTTATCGAAGAAATTATCACCGGGAAGTTTAATATGAACGAACACTCTATCTTTGCCATATTCAGTTACTTCACTTGATGGTTCAAGGTCAACGGGAAGAATTCCCTTTCCATCTTTGCCCGTGCTTTCGGCAATCAATTGTTCCAGCCAACCGCCGAGATATTTAAGCTGTGGAGAAATAATAAAAGTAAGCTTGTCCACTTGAGCCAATTATTCCGCCAAGCTTTGCGCCGCTATTATCAAGTACTTCTTTATGCTCACATTCATTGAACATCTTCGAGGTTTCATCAAATAATTTTTCGATATCAATTCCAATCAAAGCTGCAGGCACAATTCCGAAAAGTGAAAGTGCTGAAAATCTTCCACCAATATCAGGATCATTCAAAAATATTTTTCTGAAGTTCAGTTGTTTTGCAGTCTCCTCCAATCCGCTTCCCGGATCAGTAATGGCAATAAAATGTTTTGAAGCTTTTTCATTACCGAGTTTTTTGGATACACTGGTAAAAAAGTATTTCATAAAAGACATTGTCTCAACTGTACCGCCGGATTTTGTCGAGACTATGTATAATGATTTTTCAGGATTGAGTTTATTTTCATATTCTAATATTGCCTCAGGGTGAGTGCTGTCAAGAACATGTAAATCCAGAAAACCTTTCTTCACGCCGAATGTGAAGCGAAAAACCTCAGGCGTTAAACTTGAGCCGCCCATTCCCATCAGAAGTGCATCAGCAAATCCTTCTTTCTTAATTTCTTCAACAAATGAATTTATTTCATCAAAGGATTTTTTTGTCACTTCAACACAATTCAGCCAGCCGAGACGATTTGATATTTCTGTCGGATCGTTTCGCCAAACCGTGTGATCTTTTTGCCAGATGCGTGGAATGATTCTTTCACGGCTGATATGGTTAAGTGATTTTTCAACTGCTGTTTGAAACTTACCTGATGATACGTTCATACTTTATTTTGAATTTTATTTGATATTTTTAAAGCAAAGATACTTTTGAATA
>JALONF010000285.1 GCA_025455085.1 Ignavibacteriaceae bacterium | reverse complement strand
AGATGTTGCCGGTTTTGCAGCTTCAACTTATATGAGAGGGCTACCACTGCTCCATATTCCCACAACTTTACTTTCTGCTGTTGATAGTTCAATTGGCGGAAAGACAGGAACTAATTTTATTGAAGCAAAAAACCTCGTCGGCACATTTTATCAACCTTCATTAGTTTTAATTGATACAGACTTTCTTAAATCACTTCCAAAGCAAGAACTCATTTCAGGTTTTGGTGAAGTGATTAAATATTCATACCTGACAGATAGTGTATTTTACTTAAAACTGCTAGCAGATTATGATTCATTGCTTAACAGAAATTTGAAATTTTTTGATACCATCATCTATGATAGCGTAAAAATAAAATCAGCAGTAGTTTCTAAAGATGAGTTTGAAATATCCGGACTGAGAAAAATTTTGAACTTCGGTCACACATTCGCTCATGCATTCGAGAGTAATTCTGCCTACCGAATCTCTCATGGTAGAGCCGTGATTGCCGGAATTGTATCTGCACTTTCCATCTCGTTTGAAATGGGATTAATAAGTGAAAAGCAGCTTAATTATATGCTCGAGCTGCCGTTGAAATTTAAATCGCATATTCAGTTGAAAAATTTTAATGAAAAAGAAATTTTCAGGCTAATGAATTACGATAAGAAAAACCGAGAAGGAAAAATCAAATTTGTATTAATTGAAAATTTTGGTGAGATACTCATTGATGTAGAAGCAGATAGAAAACTAATTATGAAAGCGTTGAATCGAACGAAGAAAATTTTGGTTTAAAAGGGCAACTGCCGGATTGTGAGGGCGAAACCCGGCAGCTTTGTGTGTCATATTTGGAGGGATGCTATGCTTAAACTATTTCGTTGTATATTTCTCAATAACGGTGCCATCAGTTTTAGGATTGATTTTCTTGCAGTATTGAGCTATTTATTGACAGAAATATTAGTGTCGTAATAATTACCTGTAAAATGGTATTCGCATTTCCAATAACTTCTTTCAAGCATTTATTAAGATGAATGAAATAGAAATAACGACAGATTTGACCAAGAAAATTTTTGAAAAAAAGCGTGAGCTGAATGCTGTGATTTTAGCTCATTATTACCAGGAATCTGAAATTCAGGACATAGCTGACTTTGTTGGTGACAGTCTTGAACTTGCAAGAAAAGCAAAAGAAACAAAAGCGGAAGTAATTGTTTTTGCAGGTGTACATTTTATGGCAGAAACCGCAAAAATTTTGAATCCAAATAAGCTCGTCCTTCTGCCGGATCTTGAAGCAGGATGCTCACTTGCTGAAGGATGTCCCGCAGATAAGTTTGAAGAATTCCGTAAGCAGCATCCCGATCATCTGGCGATAACTTACATAAACTGTACGGCTGAAGTAAAAGCATTGAGCGATATAATCTGCACATCAAGCAGTGCAGAAAAAATTATTAACCAGATTCCAAAAGATAAACCGATACTTTTCTCGCCTGATAAAAATCTTGGTAAGTATCTTATAAAAAAAACAGGAAGAGATATGCTTTTATGGGAAAGCTCTTGTGTAGTTCACGAACATTTCAGTGAAGAAAAGATAATAAAGTTATTAACTGAAAATCCGGGAGCAAAATTAATTGCGCATCCAGAGTGTACGGATACCCTCTTGATGTGGGCAAATTATATCGGCTCAACTAGCAGGTTATTAAAATTTATTTCACAAGATGATTCACAGTCTTACATAGTAGCAACAGAGGTTGGAATAATTCACCAGATGAAAAAAGCAGAGCCGAATAAGAATTTTATTCCGGCACCGCCTGAAGAAGAAAGCTGTTCCTGCAATGAATGTCCTTATATGAAACTAAATACAATGGAGAAGTTGTATTTATGTATGGAAAATAAATTTCCTGAGATTATTCTTGATCCTAAAATTGCAGAGCGAGCGTTAATACCTATCAACCGAATGCTGGAAATGAGCTAGCAGCTTTTAAGTATTATTTTGAATGTTGTTCCTTCGCCGGGCATTGAACCTTTTACATAAATCTTCCCACCGTGATAACCTTCAATTATTCTTTTAGAGAGACTAAGCCCCAATCCCCAGCCTCTTTTCTTGGTGCTATAGCCCGGTCTGAAAACATCTTTCCTTCTTTTCATCTCAATACCTTTACCGCTGTCAGTAACTTCAACTTCAACACAATTCTTAACTTCTTTAACTGATATTTCAATTTTACCGGATGTCCCTTCGATAGCGTCAAGAGCATTTTTGATCAGGTTTTCAATTACCCATTCAAATAATTCAGAGTTTATTTGTGCACAGGCATTTTCATCTCCCGAAATTTTTAGTTCAACTGATTTTCCTGTTTGAGGAAGTCGTCTTTCAAAATAAGTTATAACCTGTTTCATCTCTTCAACAATATTCTTTTTTGCCAGCTCAGGTTTAGCACCAATTTTAGAAAACCTGTAGGTGATCTTATTCAGTTTTTCAACATCATTGCTGATCTCTTCTGTAATATCCAGTACTTTATCAGGTTCCTTATAATTTATTTTTAACATTTCGAGCCAGCCCATAAGACTTGATATTGGAGTGCCGAATTGATGAGCAGTTTCCTTTGCCATTCCAACCCAGATATTACTTTGCTCGCTTCGCTTAATACTGCTGAAACCGATATAACCAATTATTATAAACAATGCTGCGATTGCAAGCTGAATGAATGGATAATATCGGAGCTGCTTGATATGTTCGGAATCGCCGTAGTGAATTTTATTAATGACTATTCCTTCATACTTCACTTCAATAGGCGGATGTGTTTCATCCATTTCAGAAATTAATGTCGCTGCAAAAACTTTGAACTGTTCTGCGGTCATATTAGAATCTATTTCAACATTTCTGATATCAGTTTTGTTGTAAACATTATTCTCCGCATCCGATTGAATTAAAGGGAAGTCAATAGGTTTAATAATATTATCGAAGAGAAAAGTGATATCAACATCAGGATTGGTTGTGTTTGCCAGGTATTCAATTCCTTTAGCGTAAAGCTCAACAATCTGCCGTTCCTTTTCCTGAAGCTTTTGAACTAGAGTTTGTGTGTAGTAAAGCGTTCCAATTGCGATCAGCACAGCAATAATCAGCAGGATAACTTTAATATTAACTGAAGCGGGCCCGCCGGACATTTTCATATAGCACCTTAAAAATGTAGTTATAGTTAAGCCAAAATTAGAGAAAAGAGGTTTAAAATACAGCGAGAAAAATATAAGCGTTTATCATTACACTTCTTTTTATTCTATCCAAAATAACTCAATCCCTGGTAGGACAAAGTATAATGTAAGGCTTCAAAAATTGGATGAATTCAAATCATGATACATAAGTGCAAGTCTGTAAGACATTAGTGCAAGTGATTGGCAGGAAAGTATAAGTCTTCGATACATAGTTCATAACTACCCCCCTCCTCATTATAATTTATTTGTGGTGCGACTTTAAAAAACATTTTATCAAAAATTTTAAGGAGTGCACCAATGAAAAACTTAATAGTTTTTTTAACAGTTTTGTT
>JALONF010000284.1 GCA_025455085.1 Ignavibacteriaceae bacterium | reverse complement strand
AACCTTAATGGTATCAGGATTTTCTTCATCAATATATTCAACGCCATTCCATGTCCAGGAATCATTATTTTTTAGCGGGAATGGAAATCTCAGGTAGGGACGATTATAAGTTACTGCTGCACTTGATGAAATGAAAAGAAATACATCTACTTCTTGTTCAAGTTTTGTCAAAAAAACTGTATCATTCTCTACATAAACTGTTTGAACAAAATAGAAGTCATCGTTTCTTAAATCCATAATATAACTATTACCTTTTTTCTTGACCTCAGCATAAGCCTCTCCCATACTTGAGTTGTAAACCAATTTTAGTGAAGTATCAATTGGAAAATAATCCGGACCAATTTTAACTTCATCGACATTAATCTCATTATCAGTAAGCTTGGAAAAGACATCCGAATTAAGAGCTCCTGAGAAGAGTAAGATGCTTGCAAGAAGAAATATTTTAGTAATCATTTGCGTTTCAGAATAATTTATAATTTAATTGTTTGATTAAAAGAGATAAGTTACTGGTCAGGTAACTCAATCCAAGGTCAATTTTTCTTGGATAAAAAAGCCTCGAAGTAAACATCTCTTTTAATCAATTGACCAGGATATTCTACAGGAAATAAAAAGAAAAGATTAATCCAGAATGATTTACTTGTAGGTGGATACGAAAGGAAATCAAACTTTCGCCCAAAGTTTCTTTGTATTAGAACCTTTAAACCAACCTTTTCAAAAAAATATTTCAAAGAAAAATCATTAAATCCAATAACATGATATGGTGAATCGAACGGCTTTATTTTTTCTGATTCATTCTTTTTACCGGTAAGCGAAAAAATAAATTTTCTAATGCTATTAAATAGGCAATCCTCATTAGGAACTCCAATGTAAATGACCCCACCCTTACTAAGAAGTTTTTTTATTTTCGATAAATATTCAAACGGATTCAACACGTGTTCTATTACTGAATCAGCATATATAAAATCAAAATAGTTTTCAGGTAATTCAGATTCAAGCAAATCGGATTGTACAAATTTAATGTCAGATAATTTTGCTTCCTGAAGCCTATTATCAACTATGTCAATTCCTGTTGACCCCCACCCTCGCCTATGAGCTTCCAATAAACCTTTTCCTTCACCAACACCCACATCAAGATATTTAAGTTTTTGACTTGCATTTTCAATCAATCTACTAGCCTTATCAAATCTATCAGTTAGTTCTTTTTTTCTTTTCTTTACCAACCAGCTTGATTGATTGGAGAAATATTCTGAATTATAAAGTTCGCCCCATTGACTACCATTTAACTCAATTTTAGGTGACACATAATAAAGTTGACAATTATTACACTGAACAATCTTGAATTCTTTATCAACAAACTTTTTAGAAATTAAATTGGTTTTGGGAAAACCAATTTCTTTTTTTTCAGTTGAATTGCAAATCGGACAGCAATCTTTCATTCATATTCTCCGAAGAAATCTGGATCAATTTGTGTGGAAATAAAAAAATTAAGTATGCTTTAATATAAAAAAAGAGGCTGTCGGTATCAGCCTCAATTGACGTGGGCAGAGACGGAATTGAACCGCCGACACATGGATTTTCAGTCCATTGCTCTACCGACTGAGCTATCTGCCCAAAATTTTGCGAGCAAAAATAAGAATAAACTTAGTTTTCTCAAAAGAATTATTCTACAGTAACGCTCTTAGCTAAGTTTCTTGGCTGGTCAACATCCAAACCCTTTTTAACAGCAATATGATACGCTAAAAGCTGCAGTGGAATAGAAGTAAGAATAGGAGTTAACATTTCAATTGTTCTTGGAATTTTTATAGTATAATCTACCAGCTTGTCTACTTCACCATCACCATTATCTGCAACAGCAATTATTCTGCCGCCTCTGGCTCTTACTTCCTGTATATTACTCAATATCTTTTCATACGTAGAATCTTTTGGTGCAATAAAAACTACTGGCATATTCTCATCAATCAAAGCTATAGGACCGTGTTTCATCTCAGCGGCGGGATAACCTTCAGCGTGAATGTATGATATCTCCTTTAACTTTAAAGCGCCTTCTAAAGCAGCCGGAAAGTTATATCCTCTACCTAAGTATAAAAAATTTGGTGAGTCTTTAAATTCTTCAGCCAGTCTTTCAATCTCATCGTTTAACTTTAATATTTCCTCTATTTTGGAAGGTATTTCATTTAACGCCTCAGCAATCTTTTTACCTTCAGAAGGCTTGAGTCCTTTCCTTTTGCTTATTAAGAGTGTAATCAAAGCCAGAACAACAAGCTGTGCAGTAAATGCTTTGGTGGAGGCAACTCCAATTTCAGGACCAGCGTGAATATAGACTCCACTCATACTTTCCCTTGCAATTGTGCTTCCTACAACATTACAGATTCCTAGGGCCAATGCACCGCGACTTTTTGCTTCTTTCAAAGCTGCAAGAGTATCAGCTGTTTCGCCGCTCTGTGAAATAAAAAATATTGAATCATCACCCGATAAAATTGGATTGCGGTATCTAAACTCTGAAGCGTACTCCACCTCAACCGGAATCCTCGCATACTGCTCCAGCATGTACTCGCCAACAAGTGCAGCATGCCAAGATGTACCACAGGCAGAGATTAGTATCCTTTTTGAATTAACCAACCTGTCAATGATATCATCTAATCCGCCGAGCTTTGCTGAACCTTCTGCAATCAGAAGCCTCCCGCGCATCGAGTTGCGTGTAGACTCAGGCTGCTCCATTATCTCCTTCAGCATAAAATGTGGATATCCGCCTTTGTCAATCTCATCAATGCTCATATTAATTTCGTGTATTTCTTTTTCTATTCGCTTATCTGCAATAGTTTTAACTACATATTTATCTTTATATATTTCTGCAAACTCTCCGTCATCCAGGTAGATAACATTTTTTGTGTACGCAAGAATTGCAGAAACATCGGATGCTATAAAATTTTCACCTTTACCAATACCAATCACTAAAGGCGAACCTTTTCTTGCAGCGATAATCGTATCAGGTTCTTTTGAATATATTACAGCAAGACCGTAGGTCCCATTGACTTCGTTCAAAGCCATCTGCACAGACTTACTAAGATTGTATCCCTTATTCAAGAAGTTGTCAATAAGGTGAGCAAAAACTTCGGAGTCAGTATCACTTTCAAATTTATAACCGAGAGATATTAAACCGTTCTTCAGCACCTGAAAATTCTCAATGATTCCGTTATGAATTATAAAAAGGGTGTTATCTTTGTTTGTATGGGGATGAGCATTCTGCTCATTTGGAATTCCATGCGTTGCCCATCTTGTATGACCAATTCCTATCTCCGACTTTAAATCAAGTTCATCAACTTTTTCTTCAAGCAAAGAGACTTTACCTTTATTCTTTATTACGATAGGAGCCTGTCCGTGTATTATGCCAATACCTGCAGAATCATAACCGCGATATTCAAGACGCTTCAGTCCTTGTATCAAAATAGGAACACAATTCTTACTTCCTATATAGCCAACAATACCACACATGCTTTTTAAGCCTCTAAATTAAATAATGATGATTAAAACA
>JALONF010000283.1 GCA_025455085.1 Ignavibacteriaceae bacterium | reverse complement strand
CTTGTGCATTTTCACTTAGTAAACAATTATCGGATTTCTATTTATGATCAGGGCGTTCCTGTTTTGTGTGATTTTTTTACTTATAATCCCTTCTGAATTTTTACCACAGAGTCATATTATATTTAATCATCTTACCATTGAAGATGGTTTATCACAAAGCTCAGTAACCTGTATCCTGCAGGATAGAAGCGGGTTTATGTGGTTCGGCACTCAGGATGGACTTAACAGATACGATGGCTATAATTTTAAAGTATTTAAAAACGATCCCGCTGACTCTACCAGCTTAACAGATAATTTTATTTTTTCAATTTACGAGGACTTGTCCGGAACCCTCTACATTGAAACTCAAAGCGGCACGTTTCATAAATACAATCCAAGATCAGAATCATTTCAAATAATAATTAAAGATAGTGTTGATTTAGAAAGTGCTAAAGTTAGTAGCGTTAGTGCGCTCCTCCAAGAATCTTCTGGAATTAGATGGACCGGTGGTCTCAGCAAAGGAACCGGATTGGTGCGCTTGGATACAAAGACAGGCAAGAGCACAACATTCAAACACAATCCTTCTGATCAATCAAGTTTAAGTGATGATAAAGTTTATTCTGTCTACCGGGATCGTTCGGGAAATTTATGGGTAGGAACATTTAACGGTCTTGATAGACTTGACGAGCGGACAGGAAAATTTATTCATTATAGAAATAAACCCGGTGACCCAAACAGCTTAGCTGATAATTGGGTATGGCCGATATTTGAAGACTCCCGCGGAAATCTCTGGATTGGAACTGTCAGGAGTGGTTTGAGTATGTTCGATCCAAAATCAGATAAATTCTTAAATTATAAAAACGATCCAAACGACCCGACAAGCATAAATGATAATTTTGTCTTCTCTATTTACGAAGACCGAAGCGGTTTAATCTGGGTTGGTACAAACTTAAGCGGTATTAATTATTTCAATCCATCAACACAGGCCCTTGAACATTATACACACGATCCCGGGAATAAAAACAGCCTGAGTGATGATATCGTGCTTTCAATGCTCGTTGACAAAAATGGATATTATTGGATTGGAACAAGGACAGGGGGTTTGAACAAATTTGATTATGCTAAAAAGAAATTTACTTTCTATACTAACAATCCCTCCAACGCTAATAGTATCATAAGCAACTCCATTCAATCGTTATTAGAAGACAGATCGGGAAACATCTGGATTGGAACTTTTAGCAGTGGTTTAGATGTGCTAAATCCACAAACCGGAGTTTTTACTCACTACACTAATAATCCATCCAATCCGAATTCCTTGAGTGACAATAGGGTATACTCGCTGGTTGAAGATCGGGCAGGAAATATTTGGATCGGAACCTACGGTGGCGGATTGAACAAACTTGATAGAGCAACAGGTAAATTTTTAAGATATCAGTTGAATGAAAATGATCCTGCTTCAATTAATTCAAACGCAACCTGGTCACTTGCATTGGATGATGAAAATAATTTGTGGATAGGAACATTCGGAGGCGGAGTGAATGTGCTGAATCTGAATAATCAAAAGTTCACCTATTATAAAAATAATCCTGATGACTCTGCAAGTATCGCAGATGATAACATTATTAGAATATTTAAGGATCACAAGGGAAATATGTGGATTGGCACTACAAAGGGTTTGAGCAGATATTCGAAAGAAAATAAATCTTTTAAAAATTATGACGAGAAAGATGGTCTGGCAAATAATTTTATTTACGGAATTCTTGAAGATGAAGAAGGCAACTTATGGATAAGCACTAACAACGGGATCTCAAAATTCAACCCTGAAAAAGAAACGTTCAAAAACTATTATGTTCAGGATGGATTGCAGGGGAATGAGTTCAATCAGAATGCTTTTGCTAAAGATTATAAAACGGGTCGTCTGCTCTTTGGCGGCCCAAATGGATTTAATGTTTTTAATCCGGACGATGTTAAAGAAAATTCTTATATCCCTCCAGTTGTTTACACAAATTATATCAGATATAACAGCGATGACGAAGAAGGTAAACCAATTTTTGAGAGGGGTATCTCTGATAGAGATAGTATTCTGTTGACTTATAAGGATAATATTGTAACTCTTCAATTTGCAGCATTGAGCTATTACAATAATTCGCAAAACAGGTACCGATATAAATTGGAAGGATTCAACGACAACTGGATTCAGCTTGGAAATAATAATACAGTAACATTTACAAACCTTTCCCCCGGCGATTACAATCTTATTGTAACTGGATCAAACAACGATGGGTTGTGGAATGATGAGGGCAAATCTCTGTTCATTGAAGTAACTCCACCCTGGTGGAGAACGAATATTGCCTATGCATTTTATATTATCACCTTCTTCGGCCTTTTATATGGATTGAGAAGATTTGAGATAAACAGGCGAGAACAAAAAACAAAGTTGAGAGAAAATGAATTACGTTTGAAAGCTACTGAAGCAGAGAAGCGTGCTATACAAATAGAAAATGATCGAAAGACAAAAGAACTTGAAGAGGCTAGAGAACTTCAGCTTTCAATGCTTCCGAAAGAATTACCTCAACTTCCGAATCTTGAAATTGCTGCTTTTATGCGGACTGCAACGGAGGTTGGTGGAGATTATTATGATTTTATTGTTGAAGAAAATGGTGCTCTTAATGTAGCCTTTGGTGACGCAACCGGACACGGTTTACAGGCGGGGACAATGGTTACTTTAATGAAGGGATTCTTTACTTCAGACTCATCAAAACTCGGATTAAAAGAATTTATGTCTCATTGTACGCGGGTTATTAAAGATATTAAGCTGGGCAGAATATTAATGTCATTCAGTTATTTGAAAATTGATGGTAAGAAATTATCAATTACAAGTGCTGGCATGCCGCCAATCTATTTTCATCATAAAAATCATAATCGCGTAGAAGAGGTAACCATTCAGGGAATGCCTCTTGGCGCAATGAGAAAAGCATCCTATAATCTTATCGAAAAAGAATTAAACAGCGGCGATACAATTTTACTGCTCACTGACGGGCTACCAGAACAGATGAACAACCGTGAGGAAATGTTCGATTACTCCCGTGTTCAAAAATATTTTGGTGAGATAGTGGAAAACTCTCCCAATGAAATCATTAACAGTCTTGTTAAAAAAGCAGATGACTGGATGAACGGAACTCCACAAGCAGACGATATGACCTTTATGGTAATAAAGATTAAATGATTCAAGTAGTTTTTTCGGTATAAATGAAAACCCAACTAAATAAGGTAAAACAGCAAACTTTCGTACACGTAGAGACGGAGGTAATGAGAGTACATAATTTGTTTTGGGAATCTTATGCACGCAGAGAAGGAGTAAAACAATTTCCTTATCCTTTTCAGATTGAATTTTTATGGACCAATATTACGATGTTAAGTGAAAATGTTGCCTGTGTTGAATCCGAAGTTGTTTGGAGTCAATTGATAAATGATGAAATGACTAAGGAGTTGTTACGGAATACAACCCTCTTAAAAAGAGAGAATAACAAATGGTTGGTTACGCATGTTCATGGCTCTGTACCTGACTACAGACTAAAGGATGGCGATTACATGACGAACGAGCAGACAATCGTACGGAACAGAGAATTAGAACAACAGGTATTTGAAAGAACCCGGGATTTAAATAAGACTTTAGAAGAACTCGAACAAAAAAATCGTGAACTGGAAATTGAAGGCGCGTTAGAGAAAGTTCGAACAATTGCAATGGGAATGAGAGAACCCGCTGATATGCTGGACGTATGTAAGACAATTTCACTTCAACTTCAATCTTTGGGCGTGAAGGAAATTCGTAATGTTCAAACAGCCATCTTTTATGAACAGCGCGGCACTTATATGAATTACGAATTTTATGCGAAGCACGATAAAACTTTTATTACAGAAACAGTATTTACCAATAATGAAATTCACAATGAGTTT